>NZ_JBBNIH010000054.1:0-19469 GCF_040094125.1 Faecalibacterium longum | reverse complement strand
GATTTACACGGTGTTAGGTCGTCGTTGGTTTAGCGTAGACGAAAAGAAACGGCGGCTCTGAAATCAAAGCCGCCGTTTCAAATGGGCGTGTCAAATTGTCTGCGCTACGACGGCTTTTTTTCTTTTGCCGTCGTCCGGCAGAGTATTAGAAATATTGTGTTTGTTTTATTTTCTTGTCCATCCCTTTCAAAATGAGCGATGATAAAGTATCACTCACCTGAATAATGGCTCAATCACAAGGTCTTTGCCGAAAGCCAGCGTATAGCATATTTCCAGCTACTTCTTTAGCTCACAATATAACTGTATGAGTGCCTGAGCCTTTGCCAGAAACTTCTCTGTCAAATACAGCTCTCAAATGTATGCGTGTGCGCCTTGCCGAAATACCCACATGTGCTCCGCATGACAAAATTGGGAAGCCAGAATCAGAATAGGCGTTGCCTTGGATTTTCGGATGGTAACTGAAAGCTGGTGAGAGTCCTGCTTTCCGATATGTACTATGATGCTACATACTTAAATTGATTTACGCACTGTTACTATTTTTGCAACACTAAATATACCTGACCTGCAAAGTAGATTATCAATTGATTTTCATCAACATCAACACAAAACTCCGCACTGATGTCATCCTGTGTTACACAGATAGTATCTGTGTAACTGAAATGATAAGAAGCATTACCATGATATAAACCTGCTTCAGGAATGTCTTTGTACAGTATTAGAGTGTCACTGTCTTGAACTGTAATTACATTTTCTGAATTGCTGTTTTTCCATGTGCCGATAATATTTTTTTCGTTTTGAGAAAGTTTAATTTTCTTGGCGCATACTACAACCAGAACAATCAAAATAACAGCCAAAAATAATATCATAAATACTTTCAACTTGCCATGAGTAATATGTTTTTTGTTCATTTCATTTCTTTCCTTTCATTTTACGAGATGTGCCTAATTCCCGATTGTCTTGAACTACATGCTCCCAGTTTTCAATTCTTTCACAATTTCAACCTTTTCAATACTTCGCAAAGAAAACAGCATTGCCGTTACTACTACAAGTGCAACCATAATAACAGCGATTCCGTATGCTCCCCAATTGATATAAAACACAAATGGGGTCATTCCTTTCGAAATCATGGAATACATGACATAATGAATGATTAAGCTGATCGGTATTGCAAATATCAGCGACTTCATGCCATATAATACAGATTCCAAAAGTAACATTTTCTTTAAACCACCAGATGTCATGCCAACAGATCGCAATACTGCAAACTCACTTCTACGGACATCTATGGTATTTGAAATCGTATTGCATACATTTAGTCCAATAATCATTGTCATTAAGACCGTGAAGATGCAAACCATCATTTTGAGAAGCATATATGTCTGGCGGGAATTTTCCGTTGTACTTGCCACATCAACCACTTGAAAAAATCCCGTATCCGCTAAACACTCCGCAACTTCTTCGTGCTGTGCGGTGTTAATGGTAAGTTCAATAGCGGTATCATCATTCAGCAGCCACTGAAAAAAAGACATTGGAACAATCAAGACAGCTCTATCTTGAACAAATTGTGATTGAATACTCGCATTATTTCCATTCACAATATCTTGAACAATGACCGTTTTATTTGTATCGTCGCCGTATTCCAGTTCGATTTTACACCCATTTTCAAGCACAAACGGAGAACCAACTACAACACGATTTGGAGACGTACCATAATTCCCAGTTGCATGATTGAATAGTATTCCGTGATTTGGCTTGCCATCATATCCTGTATAATTCAAATCATTTTCTTTACAAATAGCGCGAAAATGTTCTTCATCAATACCCACAACATATAATTCTGCAAAGTTGCCATTTATAAAGTATCCCGCCATATCTGAATTGATATTTTCTTCCTCAAATGCAGCTGTCATGTATCGGGAAATACGATAGGATATGTCTGCTGAAATACCCTCATCAGAAATTGCTTTCGCAGCAGTTGCTAAATCTTTATACGGAACAGCAGCTTGAACATCTGTATAACTTGAACCATCTTCTTTCATATCCATAGATGTTTGAAAAAGCATAAAATCCGAAAAACTATACAAGGATAACCCAAGAACCACAGCTAAAAAAATAGAAAGCGTTATCGCACGAAAGCGTTTCGGATTCCGATGGATATTTTTTGAAGCCAACGATCCGTAGATTCCAAAAAATATTGACATTAGTTTTCCATGCGTTATCCATTTTTGCTTTACTTGATAAATGTTGGTTTGCTTCAATGTATCGATTACTGTAACTTTTGAAGCGATTTTTCCCGGAGTTTTACAAGCAAAAAACAAAGAACCAATACCTGAAATTGCTCCCAGGAGAAAAGGGAGCCAATAAATATATGTTTTTAGCTCAATCATTCCAAAAGTAAAAGTGTCTTTAAAGGAAATCCGTATCATTGCCAGAACAACAACCGTTAAACCCAAACCAAATAACAGGCCCAATGGAATACCAATTATGCCAAGTAGAAAGGCTTCTATGGTAACGCTGGCTTTCTTCTGTTTACTTGTTGCACCGATACTCGCAAGCATACCAAGCTGCTTAATGCGTTCCTGCAGAGAAATCGAAAGGACATTGCTAATCATGGCAGAGCAAGCAGCCATTAGCAATAAAATAACTACAGCAACAGCCGCAATCATCTTTACAGCTCCCTTACCCGCAGTCACACCATGATAAATGAGCAAATCAGAATGGAATGCTGACACAATACCACCAACTGCTTTTGCATTTTCTTCCGCTTCGGCGTATATAGACTTAGAAATATCCTTGCACTTTACAAATGCCGATAAATTAGTTTCATTATTGCTAATTCCGATATAAGCGTTAAAGTCACTGGCTACTTTAGACCCATTCATTTCAGATACAATACCAACAATGGTATATGTCCGCTCCGCAGTATCTGGGTGAAAACTTTCCCTATCACCCAGATAATTTACTAATCCATATAACTCTGTGTCGATTTCGTCCCACACTCGCGTACCAAGTAAAAGTTGTATCGTATCCCCAACAGAGAATGTAAGCCCATTATCGTCAATAAAATCTTGCGTTAAGACAATTTCATTTTCATTGAACGGGTAACGGCCTTCCAGTAAATATTGTTCCAGATAAAAATTTTCGACAAATGCATCGTTGATTTCTGCAATGGCAAGCAAATTTTTATTAGATGGTTCTCCGTAAAAACTACTTCCAGCGAAACGTAGCAACGACACATTCTCTATATTCTTTCCTTGCATAAGAGTTTCCGCTTGCTGCTGCGAGGTGAGTTCAATACGATACGCATAATCTCCACCGTATACGGCTTCTTTCTCTTGCAAAAAGCGAAGCATGGACCAGCCGCCACACAAGACAGCAGTCATCATACCTACCGAAAGAATGATCGTGAAAATCGTAAGAAATGCACGCTTTTTGTTTTGTTGCAGTGTCCTTAATGTAAGGGTAAATATTGTTTCCATCAGCGAATCACCTCATCCCTGACAAGCTGACCATCCTGTATTTCCAAAATCCGATCTGCTTGTAAAGCGATTTCCCGGTCATGGGTAATCAGGACAATCGTTTGATGATAGGATTTATTAGAAGCTTTCAAAAGTTGCATGATTTCTTGTGTGTTTTGTGTATCCAGGTTTCCCGTAGGTTCATCAGCTAAGAGAATTGCAGGAGCGTTAATAAGCGCACGACCAATGGACACACGTTGTTGCTGCCCACCTGAAAGCTGACTTGGCAAATGCTTTCTACGCTTTGTTAAGCCAAGTACCTCTAACAATTCTGCTAAACGCTTCTTATTTATTTTTCGCCCATCCAGCCTAATAGGCAGGGTAATATTTTCCTCTACATTCAAGACCGGAATCAAGTTATAGAACTGGTAAATCAGTCCTACTTGGCGTCTGCGAAACACGGCAAGTTGATCTTCCGTTTGTTCATACACACTCTGACCATCTACAATTACTTCGCCTGATGTGGGACGATCAATACCGCCGAGAATATGGAGCAAAGTGGATTTACCAGAGCCAGATGCGCCAATTATTGCAACAAATTCTCCTTTTTGCACTGAAAATGAAATATCGGTCAAGGCATTCACTGTGGTTTCACCTGTGTGGTATGTTTTGCAAACATTTTCAACTCTTAATATTTCCATTGTTGTTTCCTCCTGCTGAAAGTAATTCCGTACAATGATGAAATCATAGCAAATTTAAATAACTCTATTATTACGCTTTCATTACAAAAATGTCACTTTGCAAAAAAGGGATTGCATTATGCAACCCCTCTGTCAAAGAAAATTGTAAATTTTGCCCCACATGGCATTATGTTTTCAGCGATAATCCTTCCGTTCTGCTGCGTGATAATCGCTTTTGCTAAGGCCAAGCCAATCCCCGCCCCGTTTTTGCCGGAGTTCTTACCTCGATAGAAACGCTCAAATAAGTGTGGAATATCTTCCTCCGCTATGCCTGTTCCGCTATCGATAACACACAATTTCACATACATGGCATTTTCTTCAGCGCTGATTTTTACTTGTCCTCCATCGGAAGTAGATTCAATACAATTTTTTACAACATTAGACAAAGCTTCTGCAAGCCACTTGATATCCCCGTATAGTTGAATTTCCTCTATATCTGAAATATCCATTTTAATATTTTTAATATCCAGCATGATATCAAATGGCGCTGTTGCCTGCTGGACTAATTTTTCCACAGGAAAGGACTTATTTTCGAATTTGATTGTCCCTGCATCAAGACGCGACAGCTTTAATAAAACGTCAATCAGCCATTCCATGCGTGACAACAGTAATAACTGTTCATGCAATAGTGAAGATTGCTGTTCGAAATCAATACCTTCTTGTGAAAGCGCAGCATTCAATATTTCAAGAGAAGTCAGCGGTGTCTTTAATTGGTGGGAAATATCCGCCAAAGAATCCGCTAAATATTTTTTGTCTTTTTGCAGCTGTCCCGATTGCGCTAAAAGCCGTAATGTCATTTTTGAAATCTCATTTTCCAGAACAGCTAACTCTCCCTCACCATAATCGTCAAAACGAATACTTTCTTCACCATGTAATAGTCTATCAATATCCTGACTTAAAGAAGAAATCTTCATATAGCGGCGATATGTGAATATAAGGGAAATAGCGGTGATGGCGCAGCCAGTTAAAAATGTAACCCAATAGAACTTCATGCAAAAGAAATAGCTTAAAACACTCCCAATCACCGTCACACCAATACAGAGCATTATTTGCAATCGAACTTCCTTGTTTCGTAAAAAATCCATGTTATTCACCAGCCTTATACCCAAGCCCGCGAACAGTCAAAAGAATTTCCGGCTCTTGTGGATTTGTTTCAATTTTATCTCGCAATCTTTTCATATAGACAGTCAATGTGTTGTCACTAATAAAATCACCTGTAACATCCCAAATCATTTCAAGTAGTTTTTTCCTTGAAAATACAACACCCGGATTCTGCAAAAACACCAACAGCAAACGGTATTCTAATGCCGAAAGGAATAGCTCTGTATTTCCTTTTCGGACAACCGCCTTTTGAACATCAACTGTAATATCTTTACAAGACAGAAATTCACTTTTTCCATTTTTTCTGCGCAACACAGTGTTGATTCTTGCCAATAATTCTCTTGGGCGGAACGGCTTGCAAATATAATCATCTGCACCCAATTCCAGACCGCTAACAACACTAAATTCATCATCATCTGCGGTCAGAAAGATAATGGGAATGTCTTTTTGGCTCTTAATTGCTGAGCAAGTGCTAAAACCATTTCCATCATTCAACGAAATATCTAAAAGGATAATGTCGTATTGTTCCTGAGCTATTTTCTGTAAAGCAGTTTGTTGTCCATTTGCACTGTCAACCAGATAGCCTTCATTTTTCATAAATAAAGTAAGGGAGGACACTATATTGGGGTCATCTTCAACCAGCAGTATTTTTTTCATGCTTATCTCCCTTTCTTCTTTTTGTCCGACCATCAATCGGCTTTTCCGCAGTTTTCGGAATCAGCCAAATCGTCGCCATTTTTACAGCACCGGGGATGCGACCCGCAGTGCAGTAATAGTTTATCCATCGTGCGGTCACGCCCCATTTTTCGGCGGCCTCTTTTAGTGTCATATAATCCATTCTGCACCTCCACAGAGTACATTATAGTTCTCTGCCTCGAATAATACAAGTTAGAGCCTACACGGATACGAAATAAAATACTACTTAATGTAAAATTTCATTACATTCTCATAATCCAACCAGAAATGTAGAATGATATAGGGTGATATGAGAATGAACCAAAATGAAAGAAGGTTTGACTTTCACGGCCTCGGGCTGGCACTCAAAAGAGCCAGAGAAGAAAAGGGCTGGACACAAGCCTATGTTGCGGAATTAGTAGACCGTGACTCCCGTACCATTATGAATATTGAGAACAAAGGACAGTATCCGAGCTTTAACCTTTTTGTAAAGCTCATTACCATGTTTGACATTTCGGTTGACCAGTTTATTCATACGGACGGAGGCGAACAAACAAGTCCTTGCAGAAAGCATATTGATGTACTCCTAAACTCCATGAACGAGAAAGAGCTTGTTGTCATGGAGACCACAGCCGAAGGGCTCAAGAAAGCCAGAGAAACGGAGGTTCCAGAATAAGGGCCTCTGTTTTTTTGCGCCATTTTCGGGGCTGCCGCTAAGTGGCAAGCAATGCCTCTGTGGCCACAAGTGGCACAAAGGCGGCTTGTTGGGGCTCGCCCCAAACCCGTATCTTCGGGCCAACATGGCCCGAAGTGTCAGCGTCGCTTTGCTCCTTATTTTCATAACCTTAACGCTCCTTTTCCTGCTTTCTCCCCGGCTCGGTGTAGCCCATCAGAGTGTCAATGTTCGCCTTGATTGTGACGATCTCCTGCATATCCCGTCGTGCCTTCTGGTATTCTCCATAGAGCTGTTTTTTCTTTGCTGTGAGCTTACGGCCTTCTTCCTTCAGCACATCCATTTTGGGGAGCTTTGCCCCGCCCAGCAGAGAGCGCATTTCCGCTTGTGCAGCCCGGTACAGTTCAAGGTCGGCCTCATGCTCCGCAAGAAATTTCCGGCTGTACTTCGTCGCCTTATACTGCTCAAAGACCGGACGGGTTTTGGCATACTGAACCGTTGCGGCCTTTAGCCCGGCATTGGTTTTCATGGCCTGTTCTGTCTGCTTGATCTGCTCGGAAATGGCATGGAAACGGTCTGCCGCCTCGGTGGCTTTCTGTGCCAACTGCTCATAATCGGTCAGTCCATTGTCCTGTATATAGGCAAGGGCAGCGGCCATCTGCTTAATGTTAAATACCTTCGCCCAGCGTTCATATCCCGGTCCCTTACCGGCAGCCAGTTTTGCTTGAATATCCACCGCCAGACTGATTTTCCGCTCCGAATGTCCGGGGCGTTTTTCTTTGCCCTCAATGGCGGACAGAACATCTTGCAAGTTGTAGCCGTCCCCCAGCGTGGAGGCACGCAGACGGGTGAAGCGTTCCTGTCCCTGCCCGGTCAGCCGGAAGCTGATACCGCCGCCCCGAACCTTCTTGACCTCATATCCGGCCCGCTTCATCAGATTGAGAAATTCGTCCAAATCAGCGGGGCGTTCCGCCAACGCAGTATCAATGGCAAGGCGCAGCCTGTCCTGATAGGAAAGCGGCCCTTTCCGGTCTTTCTGCCACTCTCCATAGTTCCGATACTTGCCCTTGCTCCGGGGCTTCGGGTTCTCCACGATGGATAGCCCGTTTTCAAGGCACAGCCTGTCAGAGAGCCGCCGAAGGGCGAAGCTGGAGCCCCAAAAATTTCGGAATTTCCGGGTGCAGTCAAGGGTGGTGGAGTTGTAATAAATGTGACAATGGATGTGCTGCTTATCGGTGTGCGTGGTAACGATAAAAGCGTGCCGCCCCTTCGTCCAGCGCATAGCCAGCTCATAGCCGATACGGTTCGCCTCCTTCGGGGTGATCTCGCCCGGATAGAAGGATTGTCGTATCTGATAGCACAGCACATTATTTTCTTTCTTCTGTTCCCGGCCCGTCATAGCGGCATAGCTGGCCTTTGCCAAAAGGAACTCGTCCGCCACGGTGGCCGGATCACATTCATAAGCGGAGATATACTTTCCGCTTTCCGTTTTCTCCGGGTCCTTGCCATAGTCCAGACAATCCCGGATAGCCTCAGCAATCGTTTCGCCTTCGCCCGCATGGCGCTGTAACAAAGTTGTGGTAGCCAAAAATCATTCCTCCTTTCCATGAGAAAGGGGCGGCCCATTCAGACCGCCCCGACTTCGGGCCAGTATGGCCCGAGGCTGCTTAACTTGCCAGAAACCGGTACAGAGCGGATTTGCCTCCGTCCAGCGCCCAAAGAAGGGAGCCCGCCGCCGCTTGCAGTCCATACGGCGAAAGAAGGAAGGCAAGAAACAGAAATACAATCCCGCCTATGGGCGTCGGCGTGAAAAAGAGAGCGACACCCAGCACCGTCAGGATCACAGAGGCAATCGTCAGCAGGACGGCACAAATATCAAATAGGAACACCAGCAGAGCCGCCAGAAGGGACAACGCTAAAGCAAAGGGAGCAACCAATATTTTCAGCAGTATCTTCATCTTCAAAACCTCCTTTATCTATCCTTCCTACCTCTATTTTATCATGCCTGCCCGGGGACATAAATGTTGCGAAAGATTAGTAAATCCTGTCCTAAAACTTCGGGTCATGCTGGCCCGAAGCTTGATGGTTTTATCTAAAAAGTTATGATATAATGAAATCAATATTTTGGTTAGACGAGGTGATGAACATGGGGAACAGCAGAGACGACTTTACTTCAGCAACAAAGGAATTACTGGCAAATCGGGTTGGTAGAAGATGTAGTAATCCTGCTTGCCGAAAGTTGACTTGTGGGGCAAATACCAATCCTGAAAAAATTACAAATATAGGGGTAGCAGCTCATATCTGTGCAGCGGCTCAAGGCGGTCCACGCTATGACGCTTCTATGACACCCGAAGAAAGAAAGTCGTTTGAAAATGGAATTTGGTTATGCCAGTCTTGTTCTAAATTGATTGATACGGATATTACTCGTTATCCTAAAGAACTGCTACAAAGTTGGAAGCAGCTTGCAGAACAGACAGCAATTTTGGAAGTCGAAACTACTTCTTCCACACCTGCCTTTGAAAAAGATAAAGAGCTTGTCCAATTTTATTTGGAGTGCTTTGATCGTCCAGCCTTTCAAGATGACATTTATCAAGAAGGTCGAATGGAGGATTTTGATAAAGCGATTGAAGATACGCTAATTGCCTTGAATACAGGGGTACTAAGAACTCGTGATGGCTCCATATTAAAACAGGCTGATGGAAAATCTTCTGTCCAAAACTCTTTATGGAGAGAAAAACTCTATACTATTACTGATATGCTAACAGCAATTCGCAGACGATTGAAAATAGCCAAAAAGGAAAAAGCCTATTCGACATATGGCACAGGCGAAGATGTCGCTTATTGTTTCTATGATCGTGAGCTTGCTGAATGGCTTAATTCTACACGAGAAGAAATACTAAAAATTCTATCGTCTATTTGTAAAGAGGCTGGACTTCGGGAATTACATTTTCGGAAACATAGATATAGATGGTAAAAAGAACGAGGGCGGCAGGTCCCAACATCGGAACCTGCCGCCCTCGTCTTACTTTGCCACCAGCTCGGAAAGCTCCCGCAGCACCTTTGACACCTCGCCCCACAGTTTTTCATAGTCCCGCTTCAATCCGTCGATTTCCTCCGGGTACACGCCATAGGTATGTGCGTGTATGGCAACCTGATTGAGATTGTTAGAACAGCGCCGTTGCAGAGAGATCAACTCTTTTACAGGTACAAGGTCGATGTGCAGGATATATCCATTCAGAGCCATTTTCCGCACATAAGCCCCGGCGTTGGAAATGCCCGCCTCAGCCATCCGTTCATGGATGGCTGCCAGCTCGTCCGGCGTTACCATAACGTGCAGATGGACATTCCGCTTGCGGTTCTCCATCAGCGTTCCAACTCCCGGCCTTTCCGGCGCTCTTTGGGCTCCTTTACCTTATCAAGCGGCTTTGCGTCCAGCTCCGGGGGCGTGGGTGGGATGGGCGTATTGTTGGGTACGCCGTCGATCATGTTGCAGTTCTGCTCCGTGGAGAGCTCGGCGGTTTTCAGATAGTTGTCTTTTTCGTGCATGGCGATCCTCCTTTATCGTTCCTCATGGTTTTGATGGCTCCGCTTCTGGCCGGGCTCCTTCGGGGGGTCCTGCCCTCTGGTTCCTTCTTTGAGCCGGGCGGTAATGGATGGGCGCACCCGGTCAGGATTGCCCGGTGCTGGTTTCAGTTCATAATCCTCCATCTGCTTTTCGGTCAGCGGCTTTGCGTAGGTCAGTTCGCCCCATGCCATCAGCCTGCCGTCTGCCACAGGACGCCGCCTGTCATCGTCGTAGTTGACAATGGAAAGAGGCTGGTTATCCGGCGGCTTCGGGTAAGTTCCTATGTCCACGGGTCGCTGGGTGGAATAATAGCGGTAAACGCCCTCCGGTCCCAGCTCGGTATGCTTGACCGCCGCATGGTAAAGCTGCTGATAGTCGTCCACCCGGCGGTCAAAGTCCCTCTGCGCCCACGCCTGACTGGTTCCATAGCGGCCCCAGTAGTAATCCCGATGGCCGTTTTCCCCCTCGGTAAACTGCCAGGTCACAAAGGGGCTCGGTGCTCCCGGATTATGCCCCAGCGCAAAGCCGTGTCCGGTTTCAAAGGTGGCAGCTTTCAAAATCACATATCCTTGTACTGTCTCCAAGAGATCCCTCCTTTCTGTGCCTCGGGCCAACATGACCCGAAGTGCTGGATGTTACGAAATAAGAGGGCAGACCGGGGAGGAATGTAATAAGATATTCCCACCCCGGAAACACCCTCAAAAAAGCCCGGAATGTCAAGCCTTTGGAGGCGGCAAATCGTAACAGCCGCCCGGCCTTTTCTCCCGCATTTTCCTCATGCGTTCCCGGCTTTTCCGGCGGTTCCCTTCGGCCTTGCAGGCGTCGGAGCAGTAGGCTTGACGCCCCTCGGGCAAAAATGCCTTTCCGCAGACCGCACAGGCCCGCAGCTCCGGGGAGATGCCTTCCGTTGTCAGCGACGCTTGAAGCTCCGGGTTAAGAGGTAGGACAGCCTCACGGAAATAACGGCAGTACGCCCCTGTCCAGCACTTGTGCAGCATATAGCAGGCACAGTCAAGAGGAAGGCACAGGCCGCTTTCCCGGTCATAGTTGGCGCACATCCCCATGACAAGAGAACGGATTTTCTTCTTCTCGTCACGGGTCAGCTCCCGGGCGTCCATTTAAGACTTCGGGCCACGATGGCCCGAAGGGCGGGGCTCCACGATCAGCGCCCGGAACTTCTTCCGGCACTGTTTTTTCTTTCCTTTGCACTCCTTGTAGTAACGGCATCCCTTACAAGGGTTGTCATTGTCCCAGCCGGGGTGCGGTACTTCCTTCATCATTCGTTCAAAAGGGCTGCTTGTAAAATTCATTCTCATTCCTCCGTATCTTCCTCCCACGGCGGGGTATCTTCGTCCTCGGGTTCCTCTGCGATCTCCTCCAGCTCCCCGTCCTCATATTCGCAGTAATCATCTTCCAAATCCGGGGCCTCATGCTTCGGCTTGTAAATCTTGAAATAGTAACCAATCCCACCGCCGGCCAGCACCACCGCACCGATCAGGAGCAGAGAGAGAAGGGGGCTGTCCTTTTTCTCCGGCTCGGGTTCCGGTACTTCCTCCACCGGTTCGGTGGGCTTTGGCTCTGGCTCAGGGGTCACTTCTTTGGGCGGTTCCTTGCTCTGTTCAGCAAGAGGCAGAAGGTCGTCTGTGGTAACGGTATTGAGGAAATAGACGTTCTCCCTGGTTTTCTGTTTGTCGATCACCAGATAAAACACGCTCTCGTCTGCTGTGGTGATGGTGTAGAACTCCTTTCCATCCTCGTCGGTGGCGTTGTCCACCACGGTTCCCGTCCCGTCCGGGGTAAAGGGGTTCTGGGTTTCCGGTTCCGCTTCGGTTTCTGCCGGGGCGGGAGCTGTCTCCGTCTGCGGCTCGCTGCTCTGTGCATAGGCCGGGACCGTAAAGATCAGGCAACACAAAAGGCTGGCAGCCATCGCCGCCAGCCTGCGGTATTTAGTTTTTTTCATGGGCTGTGTCCTCCTTTTCGGGTGCCTCCGGCTTCGGGTCAGTATGACCCGAAGCTGTAAGGCTGTTTTTGGGGTCATTCAAAAAGGCTATAAGCTGGGCGGGCGTCAATTTGAGGGAGCGCACCGCCTGCACGATCTGGCTGTTTTCTTCCTCCTGTTTCTGCTTTTCCAGCTCCCGGATTTTGGCCTGCCACTCGGCAGCCTTCTCCCGGGCTTTTTCCAGTTCCTTATCGAGCTTGTCGATCTTGTTCATGCAAGGACTCCTTTCCTCTGGCTCACAAACGCCCGAAGGCATAGAAATGTGTCTGCCAGTAGCTTGAATTGATGTTTGCGTATTGGATGGGCGAACCACAATGAAGCATCATCCCGTCGCCCACATAAATCCCCACATGGGACACAGGGCCGGGGCTGTCATAGGTTCCCGTGAAAAAGATAATGTCGCCGGGCTTTGCCTCGGAGGGAGAAATGTTAGCACACTGGTTGTAAATGCCCTGCGCTGTGGTACGGGGCAGGTTGTGGACGCCGCTGGCCGTGTACACCCAGCAGACAAAGCCCGAACAGTCAAAGGAAGTGGACGGGCTGGAGCCGCCCCACACATAGGGCCAGCCGATGTACTTTGTGGCTTCTTCCATGAGCGCCGCAAAAGCCGGGTCATCCAGCGCCTCGCCGGGTATCTCATAACTGGGGCCGGTATCTTCGCCGCCGTTGTAAATCCCTTCCCACAGATAGGGTTTGTTGCCCTTGAGCTGCTGCATAACGGTGTAGATTTCCCGCTGCGGTGCGTCAAGCCTCGGCAGGATCACGGCGGGCAGCGTTTTGTTTGTGAGGGTCACATTGAGAATGTAATACTCATAGGGGACTTCCTCGGTGGTTGTTTCCCCGGTCTCCGGGTCGGTGCTGGTTTCGGTGCGGTAGCGTATCTCGACTTCCTCCGTCAAGGTCAGCTCATACTGTGCCTCGAAAATCTCCCGCAGTTCGTCCTGCACCTGTTCCCGGAAATACACATGGTACTTTGCCGAGAGATAGGACGCCAGCTCATAGGGGTTATGGCCGATCTCGTCCACGGAATAGCGGTACTCGTCATAGCCGGGATGGGTGCTTTCGATGTTCGCTACCGTCTGCGCCAGCTCGTTTTCCAGTGCCGTGTAGTCCTCGTCCACGCCCAGCAGGTCCGTATCCTCCGAGGCGTAGGAGGTGCCGGATAACGCATTGGCAAGGCCGCTGCCAAGCGTGGGAAAGATGGAGCTTACCGCCGACACAAGAAAACAGAGCAGCAACAGCAGGAGCAGGACCAGCACCGCCACGGGATGACGGGTCACAAACTGCGCCGCCCGACGGGTCGCAGTTCCCGAAGCGGCAGCGGTTTTCTTTGCGGCCTTTGCGCCCTGTTTTGCAGCCGCCTTTGCTTCTTTGGAATACCGGCGTTTCAGTTTCCATTTCTGCTGCACACGGGAAAGCGGATTGCTGGTAAGCTCCGGGTGCTCGGAGGCCATCTTCTGAAAATCCACATTGGCCCGGGCTTTTATGTCCTTCCGTTCCCACTTTGCCACCTTCCGGGCCGGGTGTTCCTGCCAGCGGCGTTTGGCATAGCGGGTCAGTTTCCGGGTTCCGGCCTCTGCGGCCAGCTCGGATTTATGGGCTCCTTCCACACCCACATTTTCATGCTCGACCTCGTGTATCTTGTTGTGGACATAGAACCACGCTTCTGTGCGGGCTCCCCGGACTGCCTTTTTTGCAAGCCCCGGCGGCTTCTTCGCTGCCCGTTTTGCCTCGGTCTTGTCCAGTTTCTCCCGGGCCTTTCCCAGCTTTTCCCCGGCGTGTTCCACTTTTGCCTGTGCTTTCTGGTACTTGTCCTTTTTGCTCCCGGCCTTCTCGGCGGAGCCCTCCGGCTCCTGTGCCTTGCCGGTATCCTGCGGCCCGTCCGCTTCATCTTCCTGCCTCATGCGGTCAGAGGGACGGCTTTTCCGTCTGTCCTCTTGAAACTTGCCGCTTTTGGACTTCGGGCCATCATGGCCCGAAGGACTGTCCTGCCCGGTATCCTCGTCCTTAAACCGCAGGCGTCGGGATGGTGCGGGGGAAGGCCCTTCCCGTTCAGCCGGTCCGGGGCGATTGCTCCCGGTATCCTCCGTCGGCCCCGGCCTTTGAAAATTCCGTTTATCCGGTTTCTTTCCGATGATGTATCCCTCCTTTCCAAACCTCGGGCCATCATGGCCCGAAGTGCGTTATGCCCGGTTCATTTCCTGTTTTTTGTCCTCCGGGCGGGTGGTCATAATGGCGTACAGCTCGGTATTCTGCGGGAAGCGGTCAACAAACGGGATGGTGGTACTCCCGAAGAACAGCAGTCCTTCGCCGGAATTGGTATGGGTCACATAGGAAAGCTGGTGGGGGCTGATCCCAAGCTGTTTGGCTAAAATCTGCCGGTCCCCCTGTGCCTGCGAGAGCAGCACAAGGAAGTCCGAGTTTTCAAAGATGTTCTCGATCTCCGGGCTTGCCAGAAAATCCTTCACGTTCTGCGTTAAAGCACTGGGAACGCACCCTTTTTTTCGCAGCATTTTCCAGATCGCCACACAGTAGCTTGCCGTCAGCCGGTCACGGAGCAGCACATGGAACTCGTCGAAGTAGCACCATGTAGCGATACCGCGGAGGAAATTCATGGACACCTGCGAGTTTACCAAGTCCTGCATAATGAGCATGGCAATCGTCCGAAGCCCGGCCCCCAGCTTTTTTAAGTCAAGGCATACCAGACGGCGGTTTAAGTCCACATTGGTTTCATGGTTGAACACGTTAAGGGAACCTGACACATAGATTTCAAGGGCAGTTGCCAGCCGTACCGCCTCGCCCTCCGGCTGGGAACAGAGCAGGTCATACAGGGTTTGGAGGGTCGGCATTTTGCTTGTTTCCGGGTCCTGCAAATGTTCCCGGTACATCTGGCGTACACAGCGGTCAATGACGGTCCGCTCCACCGGCTGCAAGCCATCCTTGCCGCCAACGATCAGCTCCATCAGCGACAGGATAAAGTCGGCTTTCAGCGCCATCGGGTTTTCCTCGTCAAAGCTCAGGTCAATGTCCATCGGATTGATGTGGTGGGGGCTGTCCGGGGCGATCTCGATGACCTGTCCGCCCAGCCGCTTGATAAGGGGCGAGTATTCGCCCATCGGGTCCACCACAATGATCCGGTCACGGGTGGCAAGGAACACGTTCACAAGCTCCCGCTTTGCGGCAAAGGATTTGCCGGAGCCCGGCACGCCGAGGAACAGGCCGTTGGGGTTTTTGAGCTTTTTCCGGTTTGCCATGATGACGTTATGGGAAAGTGCGTTGAGCCCGTAATAGACGGCTTCGCCATCCATGCGGAGCTCCTGCGTCATAAAGGGAACGAAAATGGCCGTGGAGCTGGTCGTCATGCCGCGCTTGATCTCAATGCCGTTATGGCCCAGCGGAAGGCTGGAAAGAAAACCATCCTCCTGCTGGAAGTCCAGCCGCTTCAAGGTGCAGTTGTATTTCTGGACGATACCCGACACCGTGAACAGGTCATTGTCCAGCTCCCGGCGGGTCGGGGCCATGTTTACCACAAGGAAAGTCAGAAGGAACATTCGCTCATTCCGGCTCTGTAAATCTTCCAAGAGGGTCTTTGCGTCGTTGCTGTACGTTACAAGGTCGGGTGGAAGTATGTCCATGTCGTACCCTGACCGGGCTGCCTTCTTTTGTTCCTCCACCTTCATCTTGTCAATGTCGGAGACTTTGGCCTTGATGGATTTTACGGCGGCGGCCTGATCGACGGTTTGGATATGGAGAGTGATGGTCATTTCCGCGTCCATTTCCAAAAGCTCCGCCAGCAGCTTGTCCGAGAGCTCCGAGGCCAAAATCTGCAAGTAGGAGGCAGCGCCCCAAGTCGTCCCCACCCGGAACAGTCGGCTGAAACGAAAATCGAAACTGTCCGGGGCGATAAAGTCTTTGGTGGAAAGCCCGGTTTTGGGGATCATATCCCATGAAAACCGGAAGGGGGAGCCGCTGCCGGGGTGGAGCTGCCCGTGAAGAAGCTCCAGCCGTTCCAGCCCCGAAAGGGAGCGGCACTTGACGCCCAGCTTTTTGAAGTTCCCGCAAATGTCCGCCTCTACACGTTCCAGCCTTGCCCTGGCGGTGGGAAGGTCGTCCACATTCACGCCGAAGGTCAGGAGCTTTGTGCGGACAATGCCGTTGTTGCTTTTGGCGATCTGGTTTTCCAGCATTTCCACATACTCACACCGGACGCTGTTGTAATCGTCATCCTGCATGGGGATGTTCACGCTGTACCGGCTGCCCGGGCGGCTTCGGTGGTTGAGGAAGGAAAGCTGAAACGGCAAGGAGCTGTCAAAGTAGTTGAGGCAGGCGCTCCACCCGTCAAAGATGGCCGCCTGATCTTCGGACTGTGCGAGCTGGTAGTTGATGTCCTCGTATTCAATGGTTTTGGTGTAATAGCGGTCCGCTACCCGGCACACCCCGTCCCGGTACATTTCCCGGTAAGGGAGGGTCTGCTGGGCGGTGGTGGGAATGTTCTTTCCTTTCGTGAACAGGCCGGTAAGGCCCTGCTTTTCAGGCTTTCTGCCTGCGGGCTTTCCGGCCCTTCTGCTGTTTCGCAATCGGCTGCGCCTCCTTTCTGGCGCTAAGCAGCGCATAGAAGTTTTCGGTTTTGTAAGGCCGCACACGGGGATAGAGGAACCGGGTGCGGATGATGTTTTTCAGCACTTTTTCCAGCGGCAGACCGTCTCGTTCATACATAGCCAGAAAGAAGAACGGGAGCATGAGGCCGATCATCAGGAACATGGCGGCACTGTTCCCGATACTGCCACGGGAAAACAGGTAAGCCGGGAGGCCCACCGCCGCCGCGCTGGAAAAACAAACAAGCTGGCGCTTCGTTAGGTTGAAGGCCAGCTTTGTCTTGATTTTGGAAAGGTCTTTTGGTACTGGCACATAGGCCATTTTGGTACACCTCCTTTATTGCTTCGGGCCAGCATGGCCCGAGGTTATCTTGCGGCCTCTTTGGCCGGGGCTGTGCTGCGGGCAGCTTCGGCGGCCTCTCGTCCGCTCTGCCTTGCCCGCCAGTATTCGGGGTGATACTGCCGGATGGACTGATTGAGTTTTTCTTCAAACTGTCCTTTGTCCTTAATGCGGTCAGGGATTTTCCACAGCTTTTTGTCCAGCAGCTCCCGGAGCACTACGCTTTCCTGTGCGTCCTCCTCATAGCAAATATAGCCCTTGTCCTTGAAGCCGCATTTTTTGGCCGCCGGGGAGAGAACGGCGGCTACCTCGTTTGCCACCATCGTTCCGCCGTGGCTGGCGGTAGATACCAAAAACACCCCCGGACAGAGGGTTTCACAGCTCTGCACCTCGCCCCACGGGGAGCTTTTCGGCGCATGGAACATCCCGCCCGTCAGGCTCCGATCCGCCTGCATGAGAGCCGCCTTTTCCAAGATGGCCTTCAGCTCCGGGGAAAAGTAGGCGTATTCCCGCAGGACACGGGCGGCGTCCCCGCCGCAGGCGTTCATCAACAGGGTATAGGCGTCGCTGTCCGCTTTGGTACAGCGGCCCAGCAGTTTTCCGTCGTAATAGCAGGCCGCGTCATAGCCCGTCCGTTTGCGTGGCATGGTTCCCGCCTCCTTTCTGCTTCGGGCCAGCATGGCCCGAGGTCAACGCTCTGCGCTGCGGCTGGGCTTTTCCTTCGGAGGCCGCTCTGCCTTTGCCTGTTCGGCAGCCGCTTTTCCGGCTTTGAGCTGATCGCTGATGGACGCACGCCCCACAGAGCCGCGCTCCGCCATCTGTTCCAGCTTTGCCTCATAGGCTTGCAGAACAGCAGTATTGAGCTGTTCCCGGAACTCCTTTGTGACAGGGTAGGCCATATCCCGATAGCCGCCTTTGCCGTCCGGCTGGCTGGGCATCCCAAGAAAGAGGCCCTTGCTGCCCTGTACGATTTTCAGATTTTCCACCACAAAGCAGTCATTGAATTTCACGCTGGCAAAGCCCATGAGATTTTTCACAGGTTCGATGACCCGCACGCTTACATCCAGCTTTATAGGGGCGGCTGGTGTTCCGCCCGCAGTTTTTTCCTGCATGGATTTCTCCTTTCCGCTTCGGGTCATCATGGCCCGAAGTCTCTTAATGGCAGCCGAAGATGGATTTTGCAAGACTGCCTGTTTTGAATAAGGTAAAACACAGCAGCACCGTATATCCCACACAGCCCCAGATCGCCCCGATGGGGTCGCCGTCGGTGGCGATACTCTGGATCAGCACCGCATAGATGGCGACACAGACCAAGATCAACAGACCTTGAAAGCCCACCGCAAAGAGGGAGCGGAAATAGTTCTGCCCCATGTGTCCGGTTTCCCTGTTGGGGACTGTGGCAAACGGGATAGGCGCTAAACTTGTGAGTAAATAAATTTCAATCATACGGCCATATACGATGACGAAGATCACGATGTTTAAGGCAATCATGGTAAGCTGGATCAGGAAGGATTGTAGCCAGAGTCCGAACAGAGGACCTAACTCCATCACCTCAAGCTCTGTCCGCAAACTGTCCAGCACATCCGGCGTGATCTCTGTCCCGTTCTGGATAATGCCCGCTGACTGCTGTATCACATGCTGGCTCACATCAAAGACCGCCAGCACGATATTGAAGGTGTTCGTCAGGATCATCACAGCCACAAAGGTTTTGAACACCCACTTAAAAAACATCCATGTGTCAACTTCATGGAGGTTGTTGCGTTCTATGAGCATCTGTATCAGTTCATAGGTCATAACAAAAGTGAGGATGACCCCAGCGATTGGCAGAATGGCAGTTTCGGAGATCTGTCGTATCATGGAAAAGACCCCGGCGTTCCAGTCCGCCGGGGTCGTGCCTACCTGTGTGGCGATCTCGCCAACGCTCTGATTGACGTTATCGAAAAGGCCGTCCAGATTTCCCATGATACCATCGACGAGCAGACCTTTCAGCCATTCAACGATTGCGTCGATGATAAAGTCCATACATCAGCTCCTTTTCTGGAAAAGGGACAACGGGTGACACTTAGCTGAACAGGCCAGACAGCAGAGGGATAAGCTGAAGACCGATTAGAACGACACCGCCGCCAGCCATGAGCTGCTTAATGCCCTGTGATTTTGCCGCAGGGTTGTCCGACCCGTAACCTTCCAGAAGGTTGATGACGCCCCATACCGCCAGACCGGCACCAAGAGCCATAACCAGAATTTTGAGAATGTCGATTGCCTGATTGAAAAATTCCATATACGTTCCTCCATTTTGTTTGTTTGATGGTTTTGGGTACAAAAA
>NZ_JBBNIH010000053.1:0-862 GCF_040094125.1 Faecalibacterium longum | reverse complement strand
AAGCCCGTGAGCAGATTCTGGAAGCGCACCACATGGAAAAGGGGCGGCGGCTGTTGCAGGACTACGATGCCGTCATGTACAAAGTTGCGGAAGCCGAAGAACTGAGCGCAGACCACCGCCCTTCCACACTGGAAAAGCTGGCAGCACTGGCAAGTGATACGCCTGCGCCAAAATCGTCTGCACGGTCTGCGCCAGAACTGTGAGGTGGACAATGCAGCAAAAATGGAACCAGAATTTTGACGGTGAACCCATGACGGACATCCCGCAGAAGTTTCTGAACGCAGGGTGCGATGTTTATATGGTGATGCAGCTGCGGCATGACGAAAAAATCTTCGATGAAAGATTTGCTTCTATGCGGGAGTTGAATCGTCGAGGCAAAACGCCCGACCCGGAGCATTACGAGGTCACTTACTATGCTGATCTGCCCGCCATGTGGCAGGATGTGCCGAACAACGAGGTTTTGGAAGAACTGTTTCAGGTGTTCAACCTCTCCCGTCCGCAGGATTTTGAGGGACACAGCCTGTCGGTCAGCGATGTGATCGCACTTAAACGCAATGGCGAGGTGTCTGTGCATTATGTGGACAGCATCGGCTTCAAAGATTTACAGGGGTTTCTGGACAAGCAGCCGGAACGCCATTCGGTACTGATGAATCTCAAGGAAAAGTGCGATGCCCCGGAGTGCAATCCTACCGTCTGCCGGAAAGCGAGGGATGAACATGAACTTTGACCACGAGGAATTGACCCTGATGATGCTCTACAACACCGGCACCCGGCTGGGGCTTATCCACGAACTGCGGCTGATGCAGTGCTACCTGATGCCCGATGAGACTGCCCTGCGGGAACTGTCGGAGGGTGTTATCGA
>NZ_JBBNIH010000052.1:0-611 GCF_040094125.1 Faecalibacterium longum | reverse complement strand
AGTGAAATAATTTGATACTTACAAGTATATTCCAAATAGTCAGAATTGCAATAGGTAACCTGAGCTGTTTTCAACTGACAATGCAAATCTTATTCGGTATGCCCGAAGATCGTCGCAAATGTATTCCTTCAATGGTAACAATCATGGAGATTAGCGTTTATCTGGAGATTGCCAAAGGATAAATAGAAGCAGTATTAAAGCCGTTCACCACGCAGATTTTCCAGCGTGGCGAACGGCTTTTTTGCTGCCCCTATATTTACAGGTAGGCGGAATCGAAGAAGTCTTTTAATGTAATTCCTAAACCCTGACAAATTCTTTCAATCGTCTCTACACTTAACTGCCCTCCCCGACGGGCGGTGGTTTGAATCGTGGAGTACGATATTCCGCATTTCTTTGCCAATACACATAGATTCATATCACGCACTTGCATCAAATCCTGAACACGCTTGATCGTATCCACGAAAACTCCTCCCATCTTTTTAGTTCAAAACTTTTCCAACAACCTCGAATCTTTGCTCTGGAGATATAAGGATCGGCGAATATTTGGTGTTAAGAGAGACCAAAACCGGTTGGTTATGCACCACGCCATAGCTGTCGGTAAGGAACTCTGC
>NZ_JBBNIH010000051.1:0-792 GCF_040094125.1 Faecalibacterium longum | reverse complement strand
ATAATCAACGTTGGCCTTTACAATACGGGTCTTATTCTTGCTTCCCTTGGGTCTTGCCATAATAATTTCCTCCCATAAAGTGAAATAATTTGATACTTACAAGTATATTTCCAAATAGTCAGAATTGCAATAGGTAACATGAGCCGTTTTCAACTGCCAATGCAAATCTTATTCGGTATGCCCGAAGATCGTCGCAAATGTATTCCTTCAATGGTAACAATCATGGAGATTAGTGTTTATCTGGAGATTACCAAAGGATAAATAGAAGCAGTATTAAAGCTGTTCACCATGCAGATTTTCCAGCGTGGCAAACGGCTTTTTTGCTGCCCCTATATTTACAGGTAGGAGGAATCGAAGAAGTCTTTTAATGTAATTCCTAAACCCTGACAAATTCTTTCAATCGTCTCTACGCTCAACTGACCTCCCCGACGGGCAGTTGTTTGAATCGTGGAATACGATATTCCGCATTTCTTTGCCAACACACACAGATTCATATCACGCTCTTGCATCAAATCCTGAACACGCTTGATCGTATCCACGAAATTCCCTCCCATCTTTTTAGTTCAAAACTTTTCCAACGATCTCGAATCTTTGCTCTGGAGATATAATAATTGGTGAATATTTGGTGTTAAGAGAGACCAAAACCGGTTGATTGTGCACCACGCCATAGCTGTCGGTAAGGAATTCTGCTTGGGTTTTATCCGGGGTATGTTCATCGTATTTTTTCAGATATCCACAGTCATCATATACGAATATCCCGATATCCCCGCATTCAAGTTCTTCGCAGCGCTT
>NZ_JBBNIH010000050.1:0-1964 GCF_040094125.1 Faecalibacterium longum | reverse complement strand
AATCCACAGCACCCTGAAACTATTGTAGCATTCCGCTGGAGAGCGGTCTATAAATACTACTATTTTATTATACGAGGTAACGCCTATGAACAACACGATTCCTTTTCACTCCGCAACTCACGCTCCGCAGATCACGGTGGACGTGAACATCTTGTCCATGCTGAAGCAGGCGGCATCCTGCTTGACCGAAATGGCAAGCGAGAATGTCTACCTTGCCGCCATCGGCCCGGACATGGAACTGACTATTATTATGGAGGAGGATGCCCCTTCCGTTCTGCCCTGTTTCGATGAGGGCGACGCCCTGATTTCCGTGAAGGGTGCGCCGCTGTTTATCAGCTACAATCCGGCGCAGGTTCTCAAGCTGGCAGGCAAGCGGTATCTGACCGGCCCGGTGATTTTCTACCGCACCGATGGGCACAGCACCATTGTGTCCCTGACGGTGGAGGACATTTATCGCTTTCAGACCTATCTGGAAGATCACAGCACCACCCTGATGGCGGATGGTCAGAAGCTGACCTGCATCTGCATCGACTGAGGTGTGCTATGCTGAACTTTTTTATTGGATTCGCATTTTTTGAAGCGGGTGCTATTTTCGGATTCTTCGTAGCGGCTCTGCTGAACGCCGCCCATGCCGGGCAGGAGAGCACAATCTTTAAGGAGAATGATAATGGAACAGAATGAAAACACCCTGTCCGTGCTGAAAATTGCACCGGGACAGCATCCGAAGCAGGTCGAGATTGACAACAACCTGAAAGCCTTGCAGGAGGCGGTGGGCGGCACGATTGCTGCTGTTTACCCCTTTGCAGACCCGGTGGCTATCATCTGCAATGACGATGGTAAGCTCATGGGTCTGCCCCTGAATCGTGCCCTGCGGGATGAGAACGGGCAGATGTACGATGCCATTGCCGGAGACTTTCTAGTGGTGGGATTGGGCGAGGAGGATTTTGCATCCCTGACCCCGGAACTGGCGCAGAAGTACGAGCAGCTTTTTCATCAGCCGGAAGCCTTTCTGAAGCAGGGCAACCGTCTGCTGGTGCTGCCGGTGCCTGATGAACCTCCGGCAGAAAAGCCCCGTTCCAAGCCCACGGCAGAGCATGACCGCTAAAATCACCCTGCTGCACGGGAGGTGATGGTAGTGCAGGAAGAAATCGAACAGAAATCATTCAACATTATGATCTCCACCACGAAGCTGTCTGCCCGGACTGTCCTGCGGGCAGTTAAAGCGGCGTTTCGGCTGTACCAGTCCAAGGCATCCCAAGGTAAGCAGAGCGTCCGCACTCTTCTGCGGCAGAACCGGGGCGTGTCCAGCGTGGAGATCAGCAAGACCGGCATCCATGGTTTGGAACGCTATGCCAAAAAGTACGGCATCGACTATGCCATCCGCAAGGACACCTCCGAAGTGCCGCCCCGGTATCTGGTCTTTTTCAAAGCCCCAGATGCAGAAGCCTTCCATTCGGCTTTCAAGGAATATTCGGTATCCCTGCTCAACAAGGACAAACGCCCCTCTGTGCTGGCAAAACTGCATGAGCTGGTGCAGGCAGCGGCAGAACTCCCCGGCAAAGTCCGGCACAAGGAACAGGAGCGTGGACTGTGACCACGAAAAAGCTGACAAAACTGCTGGCGCTGTATCTGCCCTATATTTTGCTGGGACTGGTGGCAACCAACTTTGGCGAAGCGTGGCGGCTTGCCGAGGGCAAGGAACTGGGAGATAAGATCATGTCCATGATGGGCACCGTTCCGCTGGCGTTTGCGAACCCTCTGCCCAGCCTGCATCCGCTTGATATTCTGGTGGGTTTGTGCTGCGGCGCAGGGCTGCGACTGGCGGTCTATCTGCGTGGCAAAAATGCCAAGAAGTACCGTCACGGCATGGAGTACGGCTCTGCCCGGTGGAGTGCATAATTTTAAGTGTAAATGACACATACATGGACGCACAGGAGGTTATGCACATGACTGATTATAGCAAA
>NZ_JBBNIH010000049.1:0-2114 GCF_040094125.1 Faecalibacterium longum | reverse complement strand
CCTCCCTACCTCTGGCCCGCGCGGAGCGCAAGCCGCTTGACCAAAAGAAAAAACCTGCCCCGCGCCACCGGCGCGAGAGACAGCAATATACCTTTTTGATTAATGCTATTTTTGAAAATTGCGATAAGCTTTTGTGAAATGAGGATAAGTTTATGATCGATAAAAGCCGGCTGGAACAGAAATGTTCCACATGGAACATCGCGCTCACCGGAACCCAGCTCGACCAGTTGGACGCCTTTGCGGAGATTCTGGTGGAGTACAACCAGAAGGTCAATCTGACTGCCATCACTGACCCGGAGGGCATCGAGGACAAGCACTTCCTCGACAGCCTGCTCTTTGCCTCTCAGCCTGAGGTGGCAGGGAAGATGGTGGATGTCGGTGCAGGCGCGGGCTTCCCGGGCATCGTGACGAAGATTTTCAAGCCCGAGTTGGAGCTGACCCTGATGGAACCCACCGGAAAGCGGGTGGAGTTTCTGAAATACGCCTGCGGCCAGCTGGGCCTTACCGGTGTGGAATTCGCCAAGGAGCGCGCCGAGGAAGCTGCTCGCAAGGCGTGGCGTGAACAGTTCGATTTGGCTTCGGCCCGCGCGGTGGCGGCTCTGCCCATGCTGGCAGAATACTGCCTGCCGCTGGTGAAGGTGGGTGGAAACTTCCTTGCCATGAAGGGCGCTTCCGGCGAAGAAGAGCTGGCCGCAGCCCGGGGTGCCATCAAGAAGCTGGGCGGCGAGTACAAAGAGACCCGCACCCTCCATCTTCCGGGCGGCGATACCCGCACCCTCATCCTCTGCAAAAAGATTTCGCAAACTCCGACTGCCTACCCCAGAAACGGCGGAAAAATTGCGAAAAGTCCGCTGAAATAACGGAGCATCGAATAGAAAATGCAAGACCCTGCCGAACGAATCTTCTGGCAGGGTCTTTTATTTTCTGGTAAACTGGGGATGTAAGCAACTGACTTTTCCACGTTTTCCTGGGAAAAAGTTGAAAACTATGACGATTCCAGACGAAAAGGGGCGGTATCATGTTTGAGAGAAAGAAATCTGCCGGAAAAATCTACGCTCTCCCGATTGAGAGCATCCAGCCGTCGCCATTTCAGGCGCGGACGAATTTCAACGAGCAGGAGCTTGCGGGGCTTGCGGCTAGCATCCGGGAGAACGGCTTACTGCAGCCGATAGCCGTGCGCAAAAAAGAAGACGGCTATGAGCTGGTGGCGGGGGAGCGGCGCCTCCGCGCCTGCAAGATGGCAAAGATGCAGACCATCCCGGCCATCCTTTGCGACTATGCCGATGACAAGACGGCGGCGATGGGGCTTCTGGAAAATCTTCAGCGGGAGAATCTGAACCCCTTCGAGCAGGCGCAGGGCCTGCGGGATGTGATGGTCTTGTGGGACTGTACGCAGGCGGAGGCAGCCAAGCGGCTTGGCATGGCTCAGCCGACACTGGCCAACAAGCTGCGACTGTTGCAGCTCACCCAGGACCAGCGGCAGTTCGTGCTGGACAACGGCCTGACGGAACGCCACGCCCGGGCAGTGCTGCGTCTGCCGGAGAACCGCCGCAGTGAAGCGCTCATCACCATCGCCAAGCGGAAGATGAACGCCCGGGCTACAGACTTGTACATCGAGCAGCTGCTGAACGCAGCTGCCCCGGGACGTCACCGCATCTCAATGGTGAAGGACGTCCGCATTTTTGTGAATACCATCGACCACGCTATCCGCCTGATGACGGACAACGGTGTACCGGCAACGGCGCACCGGGAAGAGCGGGATGGGTACATTGAGTATACCGTGCGCATCCCGACGGCAGCGGCGCAGAGGTGAGGGGAGAGGGCCAGTGTTCCATGTGGAACATTGGCTCTCTTTCTTTCTGGTAAGGTGGGTGGGATTGCGCGCCGATGGCGTGGATTAAATCGTTCTTGCATTGGGGCAAAGTTCTCTTTTGCGCACCAAAAGAGAACCAGAAAAGTGCCCGCTACTTTCGAGGCGCGGGATCCGACGGGTTGCGGTACCCAGCGTCCACTTCGTGCCTTGGGCGGCACTCGTGCCCTGCTGACCGCGGCCCCAACAGCTCCTCCCTGTTTCCGCCGCAGGCGGCGGTCGTCGCCGTTGCAAGAAAGGGGCT
>NZ_JBBNIH010000048.1:0-1094 GCF_040094125.1 Faecalibacterium longum | reverse complement strand
TCGGGAAATATCCATGTCCACATCGTAATCGGCAGCATCCGAACACGAGAGGTGGAACGCAAGCCCTATATGCAGAAACCCCGCGACTGGCTAGAAGGCATGAAGCACTCCAGCACAGCCCAGACCATGCGGCACCTGCGTGTCGCAGTCATGGAAATGTGTCAGGATGCCAAGCTGTACCAGATCGACCTGCTCAGCTCGAAAAAGCGTGTGAGCGAAGCTGAGTATTGGGCAAGGCGGCGCGGGCAGCAGAAACTCGACCTTGCAAACGCAGCCCTCACCGCAGCTGGACAGCCGCCCCAGCAGAAGAAGTTTGAAACCGCAAAGGAAACCTTGCGGAAACAGATCTCGGATGTGCTGGACACCGCAATGAGCTTTGAAGATTTCTCGGACAGGCTCTTGCAGCAGTACGGAATCACGGTCAAGGAAAGCCGTGGTCGGCTCAGCTATCTGCCTGCCGGAAGGACAAAGTTCATCCGGGCGCACAGCATCGGTGACAAGTTCGATAAGGCGGCAGTGCTTGCCACGTTGCAGGCAAACGCCGAACGCGAACCCAAGGCGCAGTTCAAGCAGGATACCATCGGGAAACTGATCGACATCCAGTCGAAAATGACCGAAGGCAAGGGCATTGGCTATAAGCGTTGGCTCACGAAACACAATCTCAAAGTTATGGCACAGACCGTGAAGCTTCTGCAGGAAAAGAACTTGACCGACGAGGACGCCCTGAACCAGCGCATCGCTGAACTGGAAACCAAGTATCACGACGCACTGGCGGTGGTGAAAGACCTCGAAGGTCGCATGAAAACCAACAAAGAGCTGCGCTATCACGTCGCAGCCTATGCCAGCACCAAGACAATCGCACAGCAGTTAAAGACTGCCAAACGACCCGCAGCCTTTGAGGAGCAGCACCGTGCAGAGCTGACAGCATACCGGGCAGCAGCAGCCTATTTCAAGGCAAATGACCTCACCAAGCTGCCCAGCCCGAAAAAGCTGGAAGCCGAGTATGCGCAGCTTGCCTCCGAAAAGGCAAAGTTCTACGAGCAGTACAAGGAAGCTAAAGAGGAACTGCTCAAACTGAAAACCGCAAAGCAGAA
>NZ_JBBNIH010000047.1:0-501 GCF_040094125.1 Faecalibacterium longum | reverse complement strand
ACTACTTCCGCAAGGTCATGGAGGAGCAGCTTCGGGTGGAAAGCACCGAAAAGCTGACTGTCCTGAAGAAGCAGCTTGCCCGGAATGAGAAGCGGATCGCAGACCTCAAACGGCTGTTCATGAAGATTTACGAGGACAATGTTAACGGAAAGCTTAGCGATGACCGCTTCGACATGATGAGTCAGAGCTACGATGCCGAACAGAAGCAGCTGGAAGAGGAAGTTCTCTCCATCCAGCAGGAAATTGAAGTACAGGAACAGCAGATCGAGAATATTGAAAAGTTCGTCCAGAACGCGCACAAGTACGTTCATATTGAAGAACTCACCCCTTATGCTCTCCGTGAACTGGTGTCGGCCATCTATGTGGATGCCCCGGATAAGTCCAGCGGAAAGCGGGTGCAGCACATCCATATCAAGTACGATGGGCTGGGGTACATCCCTCTGGATGAACTGGAAGCAAAAGAAAAGGCGTGACCGAAGTCACGCCAAATCTTCCCCATTT
>NZ_JBBNIH010000046.1:0-2686 GCF_040094125.1 Faecalibacterium longum | reverse complement strand
CAGCCCCTTTCTCGTGGGTCCAGCGCGTCGAAATCGCTGGTGGTTTTCTGGTTCTCTTTTGCCAGCAAAAGAGAACATAGCCTGACGAAAGATGCTGTTGTCCAATAAAAGAAAGGATGCCCATAAGAATGGAAAAAAACATTGCTGTCATCTGGGGCGACTGCTCCAGCCCCGAGATCGTGAAGCAGACCCTCCGCGTTCTCGATAAGGTGGCCGAAAAGTACGGCCACACCTTCCACTACACCGACGCCGCAATGGGCGGCGAGGCCATCGACAAGTACGGCGACCCGCTGCCCCAGCATGAGCTGGACAAGTGCCTCGCGGCCGACAGCGTCCTTCTGGGCGCAGTGGGCGGCCCAAAGTGGGAGGGTCTGCCCGGTGAGCAGCGCCCTGAAAAGGGTCTGCTCCGTCTCCGCGCCGGCATGGGCCTCTACTCCAACAACCGCCCGGCCAAGATCTGGCCCCAGCTGGCCCCGGCCAGCCCCCTCAAGCCCGAGATCGTGGCAAAGGGCATCGACTTCATCATCGTGCGTGAGCTCATCGGCGGCGTCTACTTCGGTAAGCACGAGACTTACACGCTGGAGAACGGCGAGAAGCAGGCTGTGGATTCCATGCCCTACTCGGAGCATGAAATCGAGCGCATTGGCCGCATCGGCTTCGAGACGGCCATGAAGCGCCGCAAGAAGCTCTGCTGCGTGGATAAGGCCAACGTGCTGGATACCAGCCGCCTCTGGCGTGCGGTCATGCACCGCCTGCAGGCTGAGTACCCCGAGGTGGAGTACAGCGAGATGTTCGTGGACAACTGTGCCATGCAGGTCGTCAAGGACCCCAGCCAGTTCGACGTCATCGTCACCGAGAACATGTTCGGCGACATCATCTCCGATGAGGCCTCCATGATCACCGGCTCCATCGGCATGATCCCCTCGTCCAGTCTGGGCGACGGCACCCGGGGCCTGTACGAGCCCATCCATGGCTCTGCTCCCGACATCGCGGGCAAGGACATCGTCAACCCTACTGCCTGCATCCTCTCCGCCGCTATGATGCTGCGCTACTCCTTCGGTATGGCTGAGGAGGCTGACGCCATTGAGAACGCGGTGAATAAGGTTCTGGACAAGGGCCTGCGCACCGCCGACAACATGAGCGAGGGCTGCACCTGCCTCGGCTGCACCGCCATGGGTGACGCTATCCTCGCGGAGATTTGAGTTTACCGGAAAGTAATAGGATAAAGTGGTAATACCCCGCCGCTGTTCGCTGTTTGGTGAATGGCGGCGGCTTTTCTATAATACAATGTCAGCAAATTCCGCTTTCTGCCTTAAAGTGTGAAATAGATTCATTTGACAAATCAATTTATGTAAACTATACTAAATCCTGTCTTTAACAATAAAAATAGCCCGTGTGCCGGGATGGATAAACAGAGATAGGATGGGAAAAACGATATGCTGACACTGGATAAGATCTACCACGCCGCCTTTGTCCTCAAGGACGTAGCCCGCAAGACCGACCTCATCGAGGCACCCCGGCTCTCCAAGGACTGCCAGCTCTACCTCAAGACCGAGAACCTGCAGGTGACCGGCAGCTTCAAGGTGCGCGGCGCTTATTATAAGATCAGCCAGCTCTCCAAGGAAGAGAGCGACAAGGGCGTCATCGCCTGCTCGGCGGGCAACCACGCACAGGGCGTGGCGCTGGCCGCTACCCGCCGCGGCATCAAGAGCATCGTCTGTATGCCGGACGGTGCGCCCATCATGAAGGTTGAGAACACCAAGAACCTCGGTGCGGAGGTCTGCCTCGTACCCGGCACCTACGACGACGCCCACGACAAGGCCGTGGAGCTGCAGGAAGAAACGGGCATGACCTTCATCCACCCCTACGACGACGAGCAGGTCATTGCCGGTCAGGGTACTATCGGCCTCGAAATTCTCGACCAGCTGCCCGATGTGGACGCTGTCATCGTGCCTGTGGGCGGCGGCGGACTCATCTCCGGCGTGGCCTTCGCCATCAAGAGCCTGAAGCCCGACGTCAAGGTCTACGGCGTGCAGGCCGAGGGCGCACCCAGCATGTATCGCTCCCTCCATGAGCACAAATACCAGACCCTCTCTGCCGTCTCCACCTTCGCAGACGGCATTCAGGTCAAGACCCCCGGCGAGCTGACCTATAAGCTTTGTGAAGAGTATGTGGACGACATCGTCACTGTCACCGAGGACGAGACCGCAGCGGCCATCCTCTCCCTGATGGAGAACCAGAAGCTGGTGGCCGAGGGTGCAGGCGCAGTGCCTGTGGCGGCGGCGCTCTTCCACAAGCTGCCCATTGAGGGCAAGAAGGTCGTCTGCCTCGTCTCCGGCGGCAACATCGACGTGAACATCCTCAACCGCGTCATCACCCGCGGCCTCGTCATGAGCGGCCGCAAGGCCAACCTGACCATCGCGCTGGAAGACAAGCCCGGCCAGCTGCAGCAGGTGGCCGACATCGTCTCCCGCTGCGGCAGCAATGTGGTGTCCGTCCTCCACGACGGCTCCGACCCCAATATGCCCATCTCCAGCTGCTTCCTCAAGCTAACTCTCGAGACCCGCGACAACGCCCAGATCGAGCAGATCCGGCAGGAGCTCACCAAGGCAGGCTTCCAGCTGGTGGCCGAGCGCGTATAACTTTATCGGTAAATGCAGAAGCGCCGCCCGAACGGGCGGCGTTT
>NZ_JBBNIH010000045.1:0-769 GCF_040094125.1 Faecalibacterium longum | reverse complement strand
CCCCGCGAGATCTACCAGCGGGGCGTGGAGCGCAAGCGGGTGGAGCTGATTGCAAGGGATTTCAACGAGTACATCGTTAACGAGCCGAAGGTCAGCTTCCGCAACGGCAGGTACTATGTAATGGACGGTCAGCACACCATCGAGGGCTGCATCCTCCTCAACGGCGGCGAGGACCGCCCGATCCTCTGCAAGGTCTACACCGGTCTGACGATGGAGCAGGAAGCCCTGCTCTTTGCGGAGCAGAACGGTCACTCTGCACCCCTGTCGGCGGGCATCAAGCTGCGCGCCAAGGTGGTGGGCGGCGATGCGCCCTCCAAGGCGTTTGTTGCAGCCACCAACCGGGTGGGGCTGTCCCTCAACTACGACAGTATGCAGCTGAGCGACTACCGCATCAGCTGCGTGGGCACGGCGCTGAAGCTGTACGACCAGCTGGGCGAAGAGATCTACTGCGAAGCCCTGCGGCACATCGTGGCGGCGTGGGAGGGCAGACCGGATTCCTTCCGGGCGGCTGTCCTGCGGGGCGTGATGTACTTTGTGCAGCTGTACCACGGGCAGTACAGCGCGGAGCGGCTTGTCCGTGCGCTGGGCGGCGTCCACCCCATGGAGCTCTACCGCATCAGCCGGGATAACCCCGCCAAGCTCCCGGGTTGGCGGCGGTACGTTTATCCCATCTACACCACCTACAACGGCAAGTGCAGGAAAGACGCACTGCCGATGAAGTTCTAAGCTCAAATATCTCCTTTGGCAAGGGCGATGGTACCCGAAAAAG
>NZ_JBBNIH010000044.1:0-1261 GCF_040094125.1 Faecalibacterium longum | reverse complement strand
GGAGGGCGACAGTACCTCTATCGCAGCTACCACACGCTTGGGGGATTTCTATCCACGCCCTCCGCGAGGAGGGCGACGCCTCGCGGGAAACAAGCCACAGAAAGCACCGCAATTTCTATCCACGCCCTCCGCGAGGAGGGCGACGTGATGCAGAGCTTTACCAAAAAATACTGTTTCCAATTTCTATCCACGCCCTCCGCGAGGAGGGCGACGTTCAAGCCGGAACAGTCCTCGGTGCTTCAGGGCCTATTTCTATCCACGCCCTCCGCGAGGAGGGCGACTGGGATGCCGCTGGGCGTTGAGCCGAGCCAGCAGATTTCTATCCACGCCCTCCGCGAGGAGGGCGACACGTCGACGGCCCCGTCAGCGTCCAGTTGGTAGAATTTCTATCCACGCCCTCCGCGAGGAGGGCGACGAGCCTGCTGCTGAGGCTCCTGCACCCACCGGGATTTCTATCCACGCCCTCCGCGAGGAGGGCGACGCGCAGTAAATGCGCTGCTAAGCCCTTTCAAACCAATTTCTATCCACGCCCTCCGCGAGGAGGGCGACCACACCACCACAAAACAGGAGGACAAAAACCATATTTCTATCCACGCCCTCCGCGAGGAGGGCGACTATTAAATGAGGTGTAAAAATGACGACGTTTGAAATTTCTATCCACGCCCTCCGCGAGGAGGGCGACGCTCCTTCTGGCCGCAATACTCCAGATACTCCCAATTTCTATCCACGCCCTCCGCGAGGAGGGCGACTGGAGGGCGCAGTCCACGGCATCAAGACCAAGGATTTCTATCCACGCCCTCCGCGAGGAGGGCGACGGGTCTCCGGGCTGGTTGGTGCTTCGCCAACTTATTTCTATCCACGCCCTCCGCGAGGAGGGCGACAACTTGCCCGCCGTCTTCAAGGCGTTCAGCAAGGATTTCTATCCACGCCCTCCGCGAGGAGGGCGACCGGCGACGTTGACCGGGTAGAGGCCACCATCGACATTTCTATCCACGCCCTCCGCGAGGAGGGCGACGACCTCCCTTGCAGTCGATACCTCGAAATACAAGATTTCTATCCACGCCCTCCGCGAGGAGGGCGACAGGGCGTCCAGCTGGGCGATTACCACACCCTCAAATTTCTATCCACGCCCTCCGCGAGGAGGGCGACCCAACTGTCCCACCACTCGCCATCGATGACGGCCAATTTCTATCCACGCCCTCCGCGAGGAGGGCGACACCTTCCGGCGCGGGAAGAAAACCAAGCAAAAATATTTCTATCC
>NZ_JBBNIH010000043.1:0-562 GCF_040094125.1 Faecalibacterium longum | reverse complement strand
TGTTTTCCTTGGGCTGTTCCTCGCCGGATGCCGCCGCTTCTTCTGCGGCTTTCTTGGCTTCTTCCTCGGCTTTCAGCCTGTCCTGTTCCGCCTGCGCCGCTGCTTCTTTTTCAGCGGTATAAGCATCGGCAGCATCTTCCTCCATCAGAGCCAGAAGGTCGGCTTCGTCCACAAGGTTCATAAAGTGAACGGTCTGCTGCCCCTTGGCGTTGCGGTCAATCACCAGATAGAAGGTAGCGCCCGATTTTGACACCAGCGTAATGAACTGCTGTCCGCTGCCATCGGAGTAGTTGGTGTAGTAATCGTCCACCAGCGTCAGATTGCCCTCCGGGGTCAGGGCACCAGAGGTTTCGTCCGTGACGGTGACAACATCTTCCTCCACGACTTCCGGCAGAACCGGCTGCTCCACCGGGGCAGCTTCGCCTTCAAAAGCAAAAGCAGGAGCCGCCATGCCAGCGCACAGTGCCGCCGATACCAGCAGCGCGCCCAGTTTCTTAATCTTCATCTGCATCGACCTCCTTCTCGAAAGTTGCACCCACGGCAGACAGCGCAGCCGGGTTCG
>NZ_JBBNIH010000042.1:0-29507 GCF_040094125.1 Faecalibacterium longum | reverse complement strand
CCCCTTTCTCGTGGATCCAGCGCGTCGAAATCGCTGGTGGTTTTCTGGTTCTCTTTTGACATCAAAAGAGAACAATTCCACTTAACGTAAAAGCGTTCTGCCCCGCGCACAGGCGCGAGAACCATTTCTGGTTCTCTTTTGACACGCAAAAGAGAACTTGACTTCATGAAAGAAGCCGTAAAAAGAAGAACAAGGACTTACAAATCCACTACGCTTCCGACTTCCGCCGGCGTCGCCGGCACCGGTCCGAGACGGACGGCGTCGGCGTCCCGGCGCACCACGAACTCCACCGGCTGTCCGGCGGCAAAGGCGGGGCGATAGCTCAGCTCCAGCGCCTCCCAATCCTCCGGGACAGCGCAGAAGCAGTGGAGCATCGCGCCGCGCCCGGCGGCGAGGTTGAGTGTAAAGGCCGAGGCATCGGCGGCGTTCTCCGCGTAGAGCGGTGCCGCAAAGCTGCCGCAGGGGACGCTCTCGCCCCCGCAGCGGGCGGTCACGCCGCTGTCCAGACTGTAAAGCTCTTTCAGAGTCGAGACATCCCGGCTGTGGAGGTAGCTTGCGCCCACCGGCAGGGTGCGGGCCGAGAGGTTCTCCACCGAGAGGTAGACCAACACACCACCCAGCCCGGGTGCAGGCGCATAGCCCAGCAGCTCCACCGCCGCCTTGCCGTCCAGCAGGGCAGGCTGGCCCATCACGCGGGGCTGTGCCGCAGCCGCCGAAACGCCTGTGAGCAGGGCAGCGGCCAGACTGACCGCGCCCGAACCGGCGCATTTCAGGAACGACCGGCGGGAAAGAGACTGAGACATCGGGGACTCCTCCTTGCAGCGAGAAAAATCATTCACTTTATAGAGTATCGGTTTCTTTGCCCCCTGTCAAGGGTTTGAAAGCGTTCTGCCGCAGGTTTTGCGTTTTCTTTGCTGATTTTGTACCAAAAGAGTACAAAAATGCCGCCCGGCGGCAAAATCGCAGGGCGGCAGAGCGTTCTTTCTTATTCGAATGCTTCATTCTCCTCGGCTTCCGCCTGACCCCGCAGGGTGTCGGCATAACCGAAGGGTACGATGTCGATGGCCTCCACCAGACGGTCGCGCATCCAGAGCTGAACGTCGGTTTGGACGGTGTAGCCGCAGCCGGGGTCAGCCATCCACTGCTCGGGGTGGCGGGAGGGGAGGGCGCGCTGGCTCAGCATACTCATGATGACGCCGCCGTGGGTCACGCAGGCGGCCTCGGTGACATCCATCCGGATCATATACTCGAACAGCTTGAGCAGCGTCTCCGAGCAGCGGGCGTGGAACTGCTCCGTGGGCTCTGCACCCTCCGGCACAAAGCCGGAGCCCGGGGTGATCCACTTCTTGAAGTCCTCGTTCTTCACCAGCTCCTTGACGGGATGGTTCTCAAAGACGCCGAAACCGGCCTCCCGCAGGTCATGCACCGAGAACTGGTGGGTCGCATTCGGGAACAGGATGTTGGCCGTCTCCACGGCGCGCATGAGCGGGGAAGAGAAGACGGTATCCACCTGCGGATACTCGAACCGCTCTTTCAGCTCGGCCAGCTGGGCGCGGCCCTCGTCACACAGGGGGATGTCCGTGCCGCTGCCGATGTAAAGGCCCTGCAGATTACCGGAAGTCAGGCCGTGGCGGATGAGATGGAGCTTAAAGGTTTTCATGTAAAAACACCTCTTATGAGCTATCTATTCCTGTGCTGATTCGCACAAATCTTGCTTTTCTGCTGATTTTTCCGGCACCATCAGACACTAAATATATGCCGGCAAGGTTTATTTTAACATAGATATGGTAGAAAGAGCAACCCCTTTGACAAAAACGCCGAATTTCCGGCGGAAAAACCGTCACTTTTTCGCTTTACAAGTCGTTTTCCATTGTGTATAATCAACGTGCTGTAAACCAAAAATCAAGGAAGTCCTATTTTTATCTGAGGAGCCAAACATCATGGAGTTCAATCGTATCATCAAACTGCTGCGCAAGGAGCGCGGCATCACCCAGAAACAGGCGGCAGAGGATCTGGGCGTTTCGCAGGCCCTGCTTTCCCACTACGAAAAAGGCATCCGGGAGTGCGGCCTGGATTTTGTGGTACGGGTGGCAGACTATTATAATGTTTCCTGCGACTATCTGCTGGGCCGTTCGGCAGAGCGCAACGGCATGATGCTCTCGGCAGAGGACATCCCCAACCCCGACAAGATGAAGGACAACATCTACCACGGCAGCGTCCTGCCCACGATGAACAAAAAGCTCATCTCCAACAGTCTGAACGTGCTCTACGCCAAGATAGGCGAGTGCCACAGCAAGGCCCTGACCACCGAGGTGAGCGCCTACCTGATGACCGCCGTGGCCAAGATGTTCCGTCTGCTCTATTCCGCCGAGTCCCACAATGCCCCCAGCATGTTCAGCGTGGACGCCCGGCGCTGGCCCGGCTACTCCGACGCTGTGATGCACTCGGCTCAGGCCAATGTGGAGGCCCTGCTGGCCGGCGAAGCGCTGCCCGGCGGCGAGGGCGTGGCCGACCCGTCCTGCCTCGCCATGACCACCGAGAGCCTGACCCGGGAATACCCGCTGTATACTCCCAGCCTGCTCAATCTGGTCAAGACCAGCGAGACCCGCGCCCGGGAACTGACCGGAGAGGACCGCACTTAAGTCTCTGTGAAACTAGTGTAAATTCTGCCGTTTTTTGCTTGCATCTGCGTGCAAAAGATGTTATAAACAAGATAGAACATTTTCATCGTACTTCATAATAAAGCGAATTCAAGGAGGGACACATCCATGTCCAATAAAATTTCCCGCCGCACCTTCCTCAAGTGTACCGGTGCCTCCGCAGCAGCTCTGGGCGCTGCTGCCATGTTGGGCGGCTGCGGTTCCAGCACCAGCAACGCCATCGAAGTCAAGGTCGGCGACAAGGTCAGCAACTGGAACAATCTGGGCGTCCAGCTCACCAGCGTCTTTACCATGGCCAACACTCCTGACCTGCCCGACCACGAGTATGTCGCTGTGCTCGTCACCGCTGTGAACCGCTCCGGCGCTACCACGTTTGAGATCGGCGCACAGAACCTCGCCGAACTGGATGCCGCCTATCCGCTGGACGATGAGGCTACCAAGCTTGATGTCGCCCGTCAGTACTTCCACGCTCTGGCCGCCTCCACCACCGATTTCACCGCTGTCTGCGACGGCGCTGAGGCCGAGGTCGGCGCTTACATCCAGCTCTATGATGCTGCCGCTCAGAGCTTCTCTGAGTCCACCAATCTGCCCCCGCAGGGCGCAGGCTACATCCAGCTGATCTGCTGTGTCCCCACCGGCTGGCAGAAGCTGAGCGTCACCTTCACCCCGACCTTCGTGGCAAACAAGAGCCTCACCTTCTCTCTGAACTCTTCTGACCTGACGCAGGCCTGAGGCATTTTTCCGAGACGAAATTCCGTCATAAAGGGCAGAGCTTCCCCACAAAATTTTTGTGAAAAGCATTGACATCTGCTCATTTTTCGCCTATTGTATAGGCAAGACGCCCTTCGGGGCAGTACAATGATTTCTGTGTTTCTACATAAAGGAGGAACGATCATGTCCTTAGAATTCAACCGCCGCTCTTTCCTGAAGTACAGCGCCGCTGCTGCCGTGGCTGTGGCTGGTTCCAGCCTGCTCGTTGGCTGTGGTGAGGATGAGTATCAGAAGACCGGTAAAATCGGCAGCACCCTGAAGCTGATGGGTGCTTTCAAACTCGAGAGTGCCAGTCTGAATTCCGTTAGCTCCAGCTCGACCCTGACCTGCAAATTCAATCTGAAAGGCACCTCCAAGCTTGGTCTGCCTATCGGTCCTGCAAACTTCCAGGTCGAGGTCACTCCCAAAGATAGCAGCAAGACGGTCACGACTTATCATGCTAATAACACCGACGGCACTGGCGGTGTTTCTCTGAGCAAGAGCGACAACTATCTGGAAAAAGACGAGACTCTGGAAACCGAATTGAAGGTTACGAACATCAGCGTCGCTGATGGCGATACCATCCAGGTCAAGTTCTGGCCCCGTCCTCAGGCAAGCGAGGGTACTCAGGCTTACACCCGCGCTTTCTGCACTTGGAAGATGACTGTTGACAGCACTGTTACTACCGGCAATACATACCTGAAGTGATTTTCTTATCATAAAAACATTCAGCGTCTGAGACTTTTGTCTCAGACGCTTTTTGTTTGCCCCTCTCCGTCATTCTGCCAAAACGCAGGCAAGGATTTTTAGTGGTTTTGTGTCTTGTGCATAAGGTGCTTTTCCTGCTACAATAAGAGCATACCAACCGGGGAGCGCAGCGGCCGGACAGATGTGCCGCCGCGCTGTTTCCTTTTGAGGGATGGGCGTCCTGCCTGATTTCACAAGAACAGGAGTGTGCAGTTATGATCAATATGGTAAAGCTTCCCACCAACAAGAGCAGTCTGTTCCTGCGCGTGGCAAAGGGCCACTTCGCCACCAGCCACAGCCACATCAACTACTACATCGACGTCACCACCCAGAAAGCCCGCCTCTCGGAGGCGAAGGCTGTCGCCAAGGAGCTGGTGGCTGCCTATCAGCACAGCACCATCGTGGACACCGTGCTCTGTCTGGACGGCACACAGGTCATCGGCACCTGTCTGGCCAACGAGCTGACCAAAGACGGCTTTGCCAACATGAATGCCCACCAGACCATCTACGTCATCACCCCCGAGTACACCAGCGGCAGCCAGATCATCCTCCGCGACAATCTCGCCCCGATGGTCAGGGGCAAGCACGTCCTCATCCTGTCGGCCTCCATCACCACCGGCTACACCGTGCAGGCGGCCATCGAGGCAGTCAACTACTACGGCGGCACCGTGGCGGGCCTGTCGGCCATCTTCGCCACCACCCACGAGTGTCTGGGCATCCCGGTCACCTCCATCTTCGACCCCTCCAGCCTGCCCGACTACGCCAGCTTCGACAGCCGCGACTGCCCCATGTGCAAGGCCGGCCAGCACATCGACGCGCTGGTGAACAGCTTCGGCTATTCGGCCCTCTGAATCTGAAATTTTCCTCCCTCTTTCTCCCCGCTGTGCAGCTGCATGGCGGGGAGTTCTTTTATTTTTTCATCTTCGGAAACACGAAGGAATTATGCCGGTATGCCATAAGCAGTTCTATGGTCATGAAGCACCAGATGACCGGCTCGCAGAGGATGACCGCGTTATACTCAAAGCGGGGGATGAAGAGCAGGACGAAGACGATCTTGCCCAGAAACTCGATGACGCTGGACAGCAGGGGCAGCACCTTCTCGCCCATGCTCTGCAGAGCGTAGCGGGTGGAGAGCAGCATTCCCAGCACGGCGTAGAAGGGTGCGTTCCAGACCAGATACCGCACGCCGTTTTCCAGCACCACCGGTTCCGAAGAGCCGGACACCAGTTTCACCATCCACTCCGCACCCACACTCATAAGCAGGATAGCCGTCACAGCCACCACGACACCGTAGAGATAGATGTCCCGCATTCCGCGGCGGACGCGGTCGGGATGGTTCGCGCCGTAGTTCTGGGAGACGTAGGTCGAGCAGGCAGAGGCCATCGCCGTCAGGGGCATATCCGTAAAAGCGAAGAGCTTTCGGGCCGCAGTGTGTCCCGCGATGACCAGCGTACCGAGGCCATTGATGCCGTACTGCAAAACGACGGAGCCTGCCGAGACGATGCTGCTCATGAGGCCCATGGAGATGCTCTGGCTGAACAGCTCCCAATAGAGGCGGCTCTCCACATGGAAGTGCTTTTTCTCAGGCAGGAGCAGCCGGGCGCTGCGGAAAACATACAGGATGCAGAGCGCCACCGACACGCCCTGAGAGATGACCGTCGCCACACCGGCACCGGCCACGCCCATGCCCAGCGCAGCGATGAACCAGAGGTCGAGGATGACGTTGAGCACCGACGAGAGGACGAGGAAGACCAGCGGCATAAAGCTGTTGCCGATGGCCCGCAGCAGGCCGGCGCAGAGGTTATAGGCAAACATGACGATGACGCCGAAGTCGATGATGATGATATAGCCGTAGGCGTCCTCTAAAATTTCCGCCGGGGTGTCCAGCAGTTCCAGCAGCGGATGCAGGCCCACCGCACCCGCCAGCGTGATGACCGCCGACGCGATGATGCCGATGACGATGGAACCCGCCACGGTCTGTTTGAGCTGGTCATCGTCTCCGGCCCCGTAGGCGCGCGCTGCGACGATGGCGAGGCCGTTGCCGATACCGATGCCAAATCCAACCAGAAGCTCGTAGATGGCCCCGCAGGCGCCAATGGCGGCAAGGGCGGTATCGCCCAGCACATTGCCGACGATCATGGTGTCCACGGTATTATAGAGCTGCTGGAAGAGGCACGACACCAGAATGGGCAGCATAAAGATGAGCAGGCTCTTGAAGATGGGGCCGTTCATCAAATCGACGTTCCGGTTGAAGAATGATTTTTTCGCGGGGGACTGGGTCATAAGCGTTCCTCCATAGTCACAAAAAGGAGCTGCTGTACAGGTACAACCTCTCCGTCAGCGCTGACGGAGAGGTTGATTCCGCTGTACAACAGCCCTTTTCAATATTTTCAGATCGTTACAGCTCCTGCGTCTCGAAGCCGTTGACGGTCAGCACTTCCACACTCTTGAAGCCTGCGGCCTTGACGGCGGCAGCAGCCTCGTCGAAGCCGAAGGTCAGGCTGTCCACATCGTGGGCGTCGGAGGTGATGATGACCTTGCCGCCCATCTTCTGCCACTCGCCCAGAAGCCATGCGCCGGGGTAGAAGTCCTTGCGGTAGCCGCGGTAGACGCCGCCGGTGTTCACTTCCAGCAGGCAGCCGTGCTCTTTGGCAGCATTCAGCGCCTTGAGGGCTGCGGCTTTATAGCGGGGCGACTCTTCGTCGAAGAACTCACCGGCAGCGTTCAGCTTCTTGATGAGGTCGATGTGGGCGAGGATGTCGGGGCCCATGGCCGCCACCTTCTCCACCTCGGCGAAGTATGCTTCCACAGCGGCCAGAGGGTCGCCGTCGAAGTCGTCGTAGATGCAGTCGTGGAGATCCTGGGGACGGAAGTCGATCTCGTAGTATTTGCCGGTGTTCTTGCCGTAGAGGTGGTGCGCAGAACCGATCCAGTAGTCGTAGCCGGTGCGCTTGTCCTCACTCAGCAGATCCCACTCGATGCCGCAGAGGATGTCCACCTTGCCCTTGTACTCGGTCTTGAGCTTGGCGATGGTGGCCTTGTACTGGGCCGTGCGGCTGGGGCTCATGCAGTATTCACGGTCGCGCTGGGTATAGCTATGGCCCGTGAAGCCCAGTGTGGTCAGCCCCTGCGCACACGCAGCGGAGGCCATCTCCTGCAAGGTGTTTTTGCCGTCGCACATCGTCGAGTGACAATGGACACTGGACTTCTTATAATCTGCCATAGTGAATCACTGCATCCTTTCCTGTTTGACCTTATGGTCGATAACGTGTCGTTTTTCCAGCTCGCGGGTGATGTCCTCCACCGTGATGCCGGCCTGTACCATCAGCACCAGCACATGGTATGCCAAATCGCTGATCTCGTAGACCGTCTCGGCCTTGTCTTCCTTTTCGCCCGCGATGATGACCTCAGTACACTCTTCGCCCACCTTCTTGAGGATCTTTTCTTTGCCCTTCTCGAAGAGATAGGTGGTGTAGCTGCCCTCTTTGGGGCTGGTCTTGCGGCCCTTGATGAGGTCATACAGCCCCTGCCAGCTGAACTGCTTCAGCTCCGGGGAAACATACACTTCGTTGAAAAAGCAGCTCTCGGCACCGGTGTGGCAGGCGGGGCCGCTCTTGACGACCTCAACCACCAGCGCGTCGGCGTCGCAGTCGGCGGTGATGGACACCACACGCTGGACGTTGCCGCTGGTCTCGCCCTTGCGCCAGATTTCCTGACGGCTGCGGCTCCAGAACACCGTCCGGCCCTCCGCGATGGTCAGCGCCAGCGTCTCGGCGTTCATGTAGGCGAGGGTCAGCACCTCTTTGGTGTAGTGGTCCTGCACGATGGCAGGGACGAGGCCCTTTTCGTCAAATTTCAGATCCATAATGTTTCTCCTTCCCCGCAGGGGGACAGCTATAGTTTAGCGTATTCGGCGGGCAAACGCAAGGGCTCAGAGCCGCATTTCCACGCCATTTTCGTTTAAGTATTCCTTTAGCTCCCGGATGGTGAGCAGCTTCTGGTGGAAGATGCCCGCCGCAAGGCCCGCGTCGATGCCTTTATGATGGAACAGCTCGAGGAAGTCTTCCTTTTTGCCCGCGCCGCCGCTGGCGATAATGGGGACGTTCACCCGGGCCGCCACGGCGTCCAGCATCTCGAGGTCAAAGCCGTTCCGGACACCGTCAGTGTCGATACTGTTGAGGCACACTTCGCCTGCGCCGTTGTCCACGCACCATTTTATCCATTCCAGTGCGTCCCGGCCAGTGTCCTCGCGCCCGCCCTTGGCAAAGACGCGGAACTGGCCGTCCACCCGCTTGACGTCGGCGGAGAGGACCACGCACTGGTCGCCGTACCGCTTGGCCGCCGCCGGGATGAGGCCGGGGTCTCTCAGTGCGCCCGAGTTGACGCTGACTTTATCGGCACCACACTTGAGCACCCGGTCGAAATCGTCCAGCGTATTGACGCCGCCGCCCACCGTGAGGGGGATGAAGATCTCGCTGGCCACCCGGGTGAGGATGTCGGTGAAGAGGGCTCGGCCCTCGGCGCTGGCCGTGATGTCGTAGAACACCAGCTCGTCCGCGCCCGCCGCGTTGTACATCCGGGCCATCTCCACCGGGTCGGCCACATCCTTGATGCCCTCGAAGTTCGTTCCCTTGACGACCCGTCCGTTCCGGACGTCCAGACAGGGGATGATGCGTTTTGTTATCATGGTCTAGCTCCTTACTTCTGCACCAGCGCGACGCAGCGCCCAAGGTCCAGCGCACCGGTGTACAGGCTCTTGCCGAGGATGGCGGCGGCAGTCCCCATCTCTTCCAGTTCCAGCAGCTCCTTTTCCGAGGAAATACCGCCGCTGGCCGTGATGGCCACGCCCGGCACTTCTTTTGCAAGCTGGCGGTAGAGGGCGAGGTTGGTGCCTTTCATCGCGCCGTCGCAGGCAATGTCGGTGTAGATGATGGCCTTGCATCCAGCCTCAGCCAGACGCTGACAGAAGGCCACGCCCGGCTCAGCGCTGACGTCCTTCCAGCCGTGGATCGCCACATAGCCGTCCTTGGCGTCTACGCCCACGGCAATTTTTTCGCCGTACTTTTTCAGCATCCGGGCCGTGAAGTCAAAGTTCGTCACGGCCACACTGCCAAGGATGCACCGGCCCACGCCCAAAGAGAGATATTTTTCAATGCGCTCTTCGGTGCGGATGCCGCCGCCTACTTCGATATACAGGCCGCCCTGCTTTGCCAGCGCAGCGATGGTGTCGTAATTGGAAAGGGTGCCGTCCTTTGCGCCGTCCAGATCGACGACGTGGAGGTTTTTTGCCCCGGCTTCGAGAAAAGCCCGCGCCTGGGCGCAGGGGTCTTCGCCGTAGACGGTCATCCGGTCGTAATCGCCCTGCGTCAGGCGCACGACTTTGCCGCCCCGCAGGTCAATGGCTGGGAATAGCTGCATATTATTACTCCTAATCTAAGGCTTTCCTTCATACAACCTCTCCGTCTGCACCTTCGGTGCAGCCACCTCTCCTAGTAGGAGAGGCTTTGGCATTTCGTGAAGCTTCGCCTCTTCGCCAGAGGCTCCCCTCGGTAGGGGAGCTGTCGAGCGTATGCGAGACTGAGAGGTTATTTACAGCTCACTGAATGCTTTCAGCAGCCGCAGCCCTGCGTCACCGCTTTTCTCCGGGTGGAACTGCGTTCCGTACACCTTGCCCGCCTTCACCACGCCGGTGACGGGCAGGGAATAGTCGCTGACGGCCAGTGTGTTGGCGGCGCAGTTTTTGCCGTAATAGCTATGGACGTAGTAGAAATACTCGCCGTCCCTGACGTACTTGAACAGCGGGTCGTCCCGCAGGATGTGGACGGCGTTCCAGCCGATCTGCGGCACTTTCAGGCTCTTGTCGCCGAGGTCGGGAGCCAGCGGGCATACCTGCCCCGGCACGAAGCCAAGGCCGTCGTGCTCGCCGTACTCGTAGCTCTTTTCAAACAGCAGCTGCATCCCGAGGCAGATGCCGAGGAGGGGCTTCTTCGCCGCTTCTTCCCTGATGACCGGTACAAGGCCGGTGGCCTCAAGTTTTGCCATCGCGTCCCCGAAAGCGCCCACGCCCGGCAGGATGAGCCGGTCAGCGGCGCGGATGTCGGCGGCATCCGCGCTGACCTTCGCTTCCAGCCCCAGATGGGCCAGACTCGATTTCAGGCTGAACAGGTTGCCCACGCCGTAGTCGATGATGCATATCATACCAGCAGTCCTTTCGTGGAAGGAATTTCGTCCCGATGGGCCGCATCGATGCGGACAGCATCGGCCAGCGCACGGCCAGCGCCCTTGAACGCGGCCTCAAGGATGTGGTGGCTGTTCTCGCCCGCGAACTGAACGAAGTGGACGGTGGCCGGCACGCTGCGGGCAAAGCCCAGCCAGAATTCCTTGGCGCACTCCACGTCGAAGTCGCCGACTTTTTCGGTGTTGCAATGGATGTCCCAGTTCAGGGTGCAGCGGCCCGAGATGTCCACGGCGCAGAGGATGAGGGCTTCGTCCATGGGCAGATAGAAGCTGCCGTACCGGTGGATGCCCCGCATATCGCCCAGCGCCTGGGCGAACGCCTGCCCCAGCGCGATGCCCACATCCTCGGTGGTGTGGTGATAATCCACCTCCACGTCGCCGTGGCAGGTAAGCACCAGATCAAAGCGCCCGTGCCGCGCAAACAGCTCCAGCATATGGTTCAGAAAGCCGCAGCCGGTGTCCACCTGATACCGGCCTGCGCCGTCGAGGTTCAGGGTCAGCTCGATCTGGGTCTCGTTGGTGTTCCGCTCGATGGTCACTTCCCGCATGGCTCAGCCCTCCAAAATTTCATCCAGCGCCCGCAGAAGGGCGGTCATGTCGTCCGGCGTGCCGATGGTGATGCGCAGCCAGTTCGAGATACGGGGTGCGTCGAAGTGGCGCACCAGCACGCCTTTTTCTTTCAGTTTCAGGTAAAGTTCGCCGCCGCTCTTTTTGTCGGTGGAAGCAAACAGGAAATTGGAGCGGCTGTCCAGCACGGCAAAGCCTCGCGCTTCCAGCTGCTGCCTTGTCCAGCCCCGCGTCTCCACGATAGCGGCGCGGGTCTTGTCGAAGTAGTCCGTATCTTCCAGCGCGGCCTTGCCCGCCTTCAGGGTCAGCCGGTTGATGTTGTAGGGGTTGAGGCTGAACTTGACCCGGTTGAGGTCAGCGATGAGCTTCGCATTGCCCATAGCGAGGCCCAGCCGCGCACCGGCCAGCTGACGGGACTTCGAGAAGGTCTGGACGACCAGCAGATTTTCGTAGTTGTCGATGAGCGGCACACAGCTCTCGCCGCCGAAGTCCACATAGGCCTCGTCCACGATGACCACATGGTTGGGGTTGCTCTTCAGGATTTCCTCGATGGCGCTGCAGGGCAGGGCCAGACCGGTGGGAGCATTGGGGTTGGCGATGACGATAGTCTCGTTCAGGCCATAATAGTCTGCCGGGTCGAGGGTGAAATCTTCTTTCAGCGGGATGATGTGGCTGGGGATGTGCATCAGTCCGCACCAGACGCCGTAGCAGCCATAGGTGATGTCTGCATAGGCCAGCGGGTGGTTCTCGTCGCAGAAGGCCCGCAGGGCGAAGAACAGGTTCTCGTCGCTGCCGTTGCCGGGCATGATCTGCTCGGGCTTCAGCTCAAAGTGTGCCGCCGCTGCCCGCAGCAGCTCGGCACACGCAGGGTCGGAGTAGAGGCGGAGCTTTTCCACCTCGGCCTCGCTCACCGCCCCCACCACGGCCGGAGAGGGGAGATAAGGGCTTTCGTTGGTGTTCAGCTTAATGTACTGCTGGTCCTGCGGCTGTTCGCCCGGGGTGTAGGGAGTGACAGCTTCCAGCGTGGGAGAAAGAAAACGGCTCATGTTTGCCAGCCTCCGTTTTTATTACAACTTGACCTCTCTGCCAAAGGCTCCCCTATTAGAGGAGCTGGCGCAAAGCGCCTGAGAGGTTTATTCATATCTTATGGTCACACTGCGGGCGTGGGCGTGCAGGCCCTCCCGCTCGGCAAAGTCAGCGATGCGGGGCGCAGCCTTTTCCAGCGCCTCCCGGGTGTAGTAGATGAAGCTGGACTTCTTGACGAAGTCGTCCACGCCCAGAGGGCTGGAGAAACGTGCCGTGCCGCTGGTGGGCAGGGTGTGGTTCGGGCCGGCGAAGTAGTCGCCCAGTGCTTCGGGGACGTTCCGACCGAGGAAGATACTGCCTGCATTTTTGATTTCATTTAGCACGCTGAAGGGGTCGTCCACACAGACTTCCAGATGTTCGGGTGCGATGATGTTGCAGGCTTCGATGGCCTTGCGTAAATCAGAGCAGACGATGATCTTGCCGTTGTCGTCCACGCTGGCGCGGGCGATGGCGGCGCGGGGCAGCTGGGGGATCTGCACTTCCAGCTCTGCCTGCACGGCCTTGGCCAGCTCAGCGCTGTCAGTGACGAGGACGGGGCTTGCCAGCCTGTCGTGCTCGGCCTGACTTAGCAGGTCGGCGGCCACCCAGGCGGGGTCACAGCCGCCGTCGGCCAGAACCAGGATCTCGCTGGGGCCTGCTATCATGTCGATGCCCACCTTGCCAAAGACCTTCCTCTTGGCAGTGGCGACATAGATATTGCCCGGGCCGACGATCTTATCCACCGCCGGGATGCTCTGGGTGCCGTAGGCCAGCGCGGCCACGGCCTGTGCGCCGCCGGTCTTGAAGATCCTGGTCACGCCTGCAGTGGCCGCAGCGGCGAGGATGACCGGATCGATCTTACCGTCCTTACCGGCGGGAGTCGTCATGACGATCTCCGAAACGCCCGCCACCTTGGCCGGGATGACGTCCATCAGGACGGTGGAAGGATACGCCGCCGTGCCGCCCGGGACGTAGACGCCCGCCTTCTCGATGGGGGTGTATTTCTGGCCCAGCACGATGCCGGGCTTGTCGTTCATCACAAAATTTTTATGCACCTGCTGGCGGTGGAAGGCCTCGATGTTGGCAGCGGCCTCCCGCAGCGTTTCGAGGAAATAGCCGTCCATATTCGCAAAGGCTTCTTCAATTTCCTCCTGCGTCACCTGGATGTTATCCAGCTTGGCACCGTCGAACTTGAGGGCGTATTCTTTCAGGGCCTCGTCGCCCCGGGCGCGGACATCGGCAATGATGCCGTCCACCACGTCTTCCACATTCTTCTCCGCGCGGATGTCACGGTTCAGTATCTCTTCGGGCTTCAGTTCATCGAAGTTATACAGCTTTATCATTTTTTCTCCTCCTTTGCGGCAAGGGCGGCACGCAGCTTTTCGAGCATCTCGTCCATTTCGCGGTGCTTGAACTGGTAGCTGGCCTTATTGGCGATGAAGCGGGCCGAGATGGGCATGAACTCCGTCACCACCCGCAAACCGTTTTCCCGCAGGGTCGTACCCGTCTCCACAATATCCACGATGACGTCGGACAGGCCCAGGATGGGGGCCAGCTCAATGGAGCCGTTCAGCTTGATGATGTCGATGTCCCGCCCGATGGATGCATAATAGCTCTTGGCGATGTTGACGAACTTGGTTGCCACCCGCACCGGGCGGCTGGGGTCGTCTTTGTAATCTGCCGGGGCAGCGACGCACATCCGGCACTTTCCGAGGCCGGTGTCCAGCAGCTCGTAGACATCGGCAGACGCTTCCGTCAGGATGTCCTTGCCCACGATGCCCACGTCTGCCGCGCCGTGCTCGACGTAGATCGCAACGTCGCTGGGCTTGACGAGGAAGTACCGGATGCCGGCGGCGGGGTTCTCCACCACCAGTTTGCGGGTGGCGTTGTAGTCTTCGGGGCAGCCGTAGCCGATACCAGCCAGCAGGTCATAGACCTTGTCGCCGAGACGGCCCTTCGGCAGAGCTACGTTCAGCATGGTCTTTTCGGTTTTCTGCTGCTGTACCGGCGGGAGCGGGGCGCTCAGGCGGTCCAGCTCGTCGAGATAGACCGCAAAGCCGATGGCCCCCGCGCCCGGGGTGAACTTCTGCATCAGCAGGTCATACCGCCCGCCCTTGAGCACCGGACGGGGAAGCGACTCCAGATAGCCCTGAAATACAAGGCCGTTGTAATATTCCATCTCACCGGCCAGCGTCATGTCCAGACGGATGCTGCCGCCTGCACCAGCCAGCTCTTCGGTGATGGCTTTCAGCTCGGCAGCGGCGGCTTCCATCCGCTCGTTCCGGCAGGCGGCTTCCACACGGGGAAGCACATCCTCACAGCTGCCGCAGAGGCTCATCAGCCCCGCCAGCGCGTCGGCATCGGCCTCGTCCAGCCCGGCGGCGGATGCCGCCGCTTTCAGCTCGTGGAGGTTTTTCGCTTTCAGCTTTGCCAGTAGGGCGGCGCGGGAAGCTTCCGGCACGTCCAGCGCATCCAGCAGACCGAACAGGTAGCCCATGTGGCTCACTTCCAGCACCCACGGCTGGCCCAGCTGCTCGAGGGACTGTGCCGCCAGCGACACCGCCTGCCGCACCTGTACTTCGCCCACATCGCCCAGCATTTCAAGGCCCATCTGGCCGATCTCCTTGAAGGTGTGGCTCTCCGCCGAGGGGCGGTAGACATTTTCGTGATAGTAGTAGCGCAGTGTCTCGCCCGACGCGGGCTGTGCCGTCTTGGCAATGGAGAGGGTCACGTCGGGTTTCAGTGCCAGCAGCCGCCCGTCCAGATCGGTAAAGGTGATGACCTGCTCCGATGAAAGGAAGCTGCGGTTCTCCTGATACAGCCCGTACTCTTCGAACCGGCCCATGTGATATTTGCGGCAGCCCGCCGCCTCATACAGCGCCCGCAGCGCGAAAGAGGCCTGTTCCTTCGGCTGTAAGCAGGAGATGTCAAATTTCATACCTTTTCCCTCACTTTTCACTGGGCGCTTGCCCGCCTCGCCCCCTGCGCCCCGCCTTTTCCCGGGCGCTTTTGTCTTATGATAAGGTTATTTTACTTTATCTAGATAAAGTTGTAAAGTGTGAAAGTGACTGTGTTTTCATTTTTATGATACGATTTTTCTGTGCGTTTGTACAGAAAGGCGAAATGATTTCACGAAAGCCCGCTTTGAGATGATGCAGGCGCAAAAAAGGAGCCGCCGCACAGCGTTTTCCGTGCAGCGGCTCCTCGCCGTTTTATTCTCAGCCCAGCAGTTCCAGCACGCCGCTCTTGGGACGTGCGCCGACGGCCTGACGAACCAGCTTACCGTTCTCGAACAGCAGCAGGGTGGGGATGCTCATGACGCCGAACTCGGCGGCCAGATCGGGCTGCTCGTCCACATTGACCTTGCCCACCTTGACGTCGGTGCGTTCCTCGGCCACCTCGTCCACGATGGGGCTCAGCATCCGGCAGGGGCCGCACCAGGCGGCCCAGAAATCGAGCAGGACGGGCTGAACGCTCTTCAGCACCTCGGCCTCAAAGTTTTCTTTCGTGATGGTGATGACTGCCATATCGTTTCCCTCCATAAAGAGTGTTTTTTCATCTGACAGGGACAGTATACCCCAAACTCCGGCGTTTTTCCGTGAGCAAGTCACATAAAAAGCCCGGGGCAGACACTTTCTGCTCCGGGCTCTGGAAATTATTTTGCGATTTCAGGCTCAGATGTCCTTCAGGGCGTTCTTGCCGGCGACGTAGCCGTAGTACATAGCCATGGAGTGGCTGACGCCCTTCAGGCCGATGGGGTACTCGGTGGCAAAGCGGTTGCCCTGGATGTTGCCGGCGACGTACAGGCCGGGGATGACATTGCGGTCGGCGTCGAAGGTGTGGCAGTCCTCGTCGCTCTCGAGGCCTCCGATGCAGACCAGCAGCAGAGCAGTGGTGAACTTGTCGGCGTAGAAGGGGCCGTTCTCGACTGCCCACATACGGGAAGCGGGCTTGTGGAAGTCCTCATCGTAACCGGCCTTGGCCAGCTCGTTGTAGCGCTGGATGGAGTCCAGAGCGGTCTGCTGGGCGGCAGTATCGTCCGGGTAGATCTTTGCCACCAGCTCTTCCAGCGTGTCGGCCTTCACAGCGCGGCCATCGGCCACAGCAGCTTCTAGCTGATAGGGGCTCTTGTAGTTACGGTAGGTGGTGTTGTTCTTGGGGCCTTCGTCCTCGCTGGCGTAGTCCTCATAGTAGCAGGCACCGCCGTGGGCTGCGGGCATATAGGGCAGCTGCTCAGGCCAGTTGGAGTCGAAGATCTGCCAGCTCTCGCGGTTCTTCTGCAGCTCGATCTGGTTTTCCAGCTGCTGGCCGGGCAGGTCCTCGTTCATGAAGCGCTTGCCGTTGAGGTCGAGGTTCAGGAAGCCTGCATTGCCCATGACGCCTACGCCGGCGAGGTCGGCGCCGCCGCCCATGTGGTGGATCATCGGGGCGTGGCTCTGCTGCACCTGAGCGCCGGCCCACATACCCAGCTGGATGCCGTCGCCCTGGTTGGTGAAGTTGCCCTCCACATCCACATTGGTGAACAGGCACTGGATGTTGTTCTCAATGACCTCGGGGCAGAAGTGCTTGAGCATCTTGGTGTTCTGGGAGTAGTCGCCAGTGGAGAGGATGACGCCCTTGGAGGCGTTGCACTTGATGTACTCGCCGGTAGCGGCATCGCGGGCATAGAGGCCCACGCAGCGGCCATTCTCCATGATGAGCTTTTCAACGAAGCAGCCGTAGAAGGTCTGGACATTGCCGGTGTCGATGGCTTTCTGCATATTGGCCTCGACGGTGACGTGCTGGTCGGGCTTGAACTCAACGGAAGTGGGGTAGCAGGGGAAGCGCTCCTGCTTCCAGTCGTAGTGCTCGGGCAGCGGGTAGAAGATGGGGATAATGAAATTGTCCGCGCTCTCGTCGGGAATAGCGCTGCGGGTGGTCTCGGCGTAGTACAGGTCGGGGTTTGCCTCCACCCACCAGTCGAAGGTCTCGCCGATGTTGTGGGCCCACTTGCTCATGATGCTGCGCTTGCAGCGGTAGGTGCTCTCCACCATGTGGGAGTCGATGATGTCGTCGATCTGCTCACGGGTCCAGGTGTTGCGGCCCCACTTGGCCTGCACCTTGCCGTTGATGACGGCGTACTCGCCGCTGCGGCACTGGGGGCCGTCGGCCTTCTCGAAAGCAGCCACCAGACCGCCGTCCTCAGCGACGCTGCGGCAAGCGGCAACGCCTGCGATGCCGCAGCCCACGACTGCTACATCCACGTCAACGGTCTTGGCGACCTTGCTCTCGTCGATCTCCGGCTCGGTACCCAGCCAGTCCTCATCGGAGGAAGATGCAGCGGTGTCGCCGCCTGCGGTGTGGACGCCCATTGCCTGCTCGATGCAGCTTGCGGCGGCCTTCTTGACGGCGTTGGTGGTGATGGTAGCGCCGGAGATGTTGTCGATCTCGGTGCTCTGAGCAGCCATCAGGGCGTCCTTCAGGGTGGGGGCTGCCACGCCGCCGATGCTCTCGGTCTCGTTGGAGGCGTCAATGACCACGTCGGTGATGGCGGTCTCGCTGAAGGTCATGGTGACCTTCACCTCACCGATGCCGGTGGCGGTGCCGGTGTAAGTGCCGGGGGTGTAGATGGCCTCGCCGGTAGAGGCGGCAGTGCTGCTGGAAGGGCCTGCGTTGCAGGCGGCCAGTGCGCTGGCGGTGACGCCGCTCATGGCGGCAGCGGCGGCAACCTTCAGGAAGCCTTTACGAGAGATCTTTTTCATCTGGAATGCTCCTTACTCTTTCTTCTTTCGACGTTTTCAGGTAGAAAATCGTTCTTCCGAGAGATAGTATAAAATATAACGAAGTAAAAGGGAATTAAAAAATCTTAAGCATTCTGATAAAAAAACTTTATAAGTGTCCTATTTCCTGCTATACTGAGGCTGTACGGATGTCCTGCCGCCGGAAAGGAGTTTTTTGTCATGAACGAGCACCAGCTTCTCTGCTTTCTCACCGTGAGCCGGACGCTGAATTTCTCCGCCGCCGCGCGGGAACTCTACTGCACCCAGCCCGCCCTGAGCTACCAGATACGCAGCCTCGAAAAGGAGCTGGACGCCGCACTGTTCCGCCGCACGACGACGCAGGTGGCCCTCACCGAGGCAGGCCGCGCCCTGCTGCCCCATGCGGAAGACCTCTACCGCGGCATCCTCAACGCCCGCACGGCGCTGAAAGGCTTCGGCACCCACCACACCCTGACTTTCCGCCTGCCGCCGGTGCTTTTGCAGCGGGACCCCATCTACCCCATCCTGATGGCGAGGCTCCACGCCGCACTGCCGGGCTATGAGTTCAAAGTAGACACCACGCCTGTCCCCTCCAGCTACCACCACATGCTCTGCACCGAGGCAGACGCGGCGCTCTACCTTCCCTTCGGCCCGCTGCCGCCAGAGATACGCTGTGAGACCATCATCGGCAACCGGTTTTACCTCATCGCCGCGCCGGAGCACCCATTCTCCGGCCAAAGCAGCGTCGAGCTTTCTGACCTTGCCGGACAGCAGATATTTTACGAGCCCCTCTATCAGGATATGGTGGATTTCGCCCAGAAGCAGCCGGGGATGCCCTATTCCACACCGGTCTGGCGGATGGTGGAAAACTACGAGTCGGTCTACGCCGAGCTTCTGGCCGGGCGGGGGATGTTCCTCTGCCCGATGATATACCCGGCTTTCCCTGCCGGGTGGCACATCCCGCTGCATCTGTCCATCCCGGACACCCGCCTGCTGACCCTGCGGGATGACCCCCGCCCCGAGATATGCACCCTGCGCAAAGTCTTCGCCGAGGTGTACGCCGAGAGGGAAAAGCTGATAAACGCTCTGTGAGATGCAAAAACGCCGCCGTGCAATGCACAGCGGCGTTCGTTATTTCAGAGAAAGAGCTTACTTGCCCAGCATTTCCTTTGCGGTCTTGCAGATGGTGGCAGCGTCCAGACCATACTCCTTCAGCAGGTCCCATGCGGGGCCGGAGCAGCCGAACTTGTCCTGCACGCCGACGCGGCGGACAGGGGTGGGCAGCTTCTCGCTGAGCAGGGAGCAGACAGCCTCGCCCAGACCGCCGATGACGTTGTGCTCCTCGGCGGTGACGATCTTGCCGCACTCCCTGGCAGCCTTGAGGATGATGTCCTCATCCAGAGGCTTGATGGTATGGATGTTGATGACGCGGGCGTGGATGCCCTCGGCGGCCAGGGTCTCGGCGGCCTTGCGGGCCTCGTTGACCATCAGGCCGGTGGCCACGATGGCAATATCATTGCCCTCGGTGAGCTGCTCGCCCTTGCCGATCTCGAAGTGATAGTTGGCCTCGTCGTGGAACACGGGAACAGCCAGACGGCCAAAGCGAAGGTAGACAGGGCCCTGCATCTCGTAGGCGGCGCGGACAGCAGCGCGTGCTTCCACGTCGTCGGCGGGGCAGATGATGGTCATGCCGGGCAGGCTGCGCATGAGGGCGAAGTCCTCGCAGCACTGGTGAGAAGCGCCGTCCTCACCGACGGAAATACCGCCGTGGGTAGCGCCGATCTTCACGTTCAGGTGGGGGTAGGCCACGGAGTTGCGGATCTGCTCAAAGGCACGGCCCGCAGCGAACATTGCAAAGCTGGACACAAAGGGAACATAGCCCATGGTGGACAGGCCGGCGGCGACGCCCATCATGTTGGCCTCGGCGATGCCGCAGTCAAAGTGGCGGTCCGGGTGAGCCTTGCGAAACATACCGGTCTTGGTAGCGGCAGCGAGGTCGGCGTCCAGGACCACCAGGTCGTCGTGGCCCTCAGCGGCCAGTGCTTTCAGAGTATTGCCGTAGCTCTCGCGGGTAGCGATCATTTTCACATCTGCCATCTTACTTGTCCTCCTGTTCCAGCGCGGCGTAGGCTGCGTTCAGCTCCTGCATGGCCACAGCGTACTCCTCGTCGTTGGGGCCTTTGCCGTGCCAATCCACAGAGTTGGTCATAAAGGAGACGCCAGTACCCTTGACGGTGTCCAGAATGATGCAGGTGGGCTTGTCGTTCTCGGCGTGGAACGCCTTGATGGCAGACTCGATCTGGTCGTAGTCGTGGCCGTTGATGGTCAGGACGTTGAAGTTGAACGCCTTGAGCTTTTCTTCCAGCGGGGCGCTATTCATGACCGTCTCGGTGGTGCCGTCGATCTGGAGGTGGTTGCGGTCCAGCATGACGCAGAGGTTGGAGAGCTTATAGTGGGCGGCAAACATGAAAGCCTCCCAGCACTCGCCCTCTTCCACCTCACCGTCACCGAGGATGGTGTAGACATTGATGGGCTTGCCGCTGTGCTTTGCGCCCAGAGCCATGCCGCAGGCGGCAGACACGCCCTGACCCAGACTGCCGGTGGACATATCCACGCCCGGAGTCTCATTCATGTTGGGGTGGCCCTGCAGGTAGCTGCCGATCTTGCGCAGGGTCTTGAGGTCTTCCACCGGGAAGAACCCGCGCTCGGCCAGCGTGGCGTAAAGTGCCGGAGCTGCATGGCCCTTGGACAGCACGAAGCGGTCGCGGTCCGGTTTTTTCGGCTCCTTGGGGTCGATATTCATATCCACGAAGTAGAGATAAGACAGCACCTCGGCGATGTCCAGACTGCCGCCCGGATGGCCGCACTTGGCGCTGTGAGTTCCCTCGATCACGCCCATGCGGATGTGACAGGCGTGCTTGGCAAGGGTAAGCTTTTCTGCATTTGTCATGATGGTCCTCCCGTATGAACCTCAGAAGTTGCAAGTATACAGCCGCGCAAGGCACAGCTCCCGCCGCCCCATTGCGCTATAATTCAAGTTTATATTATCTATTCTGTGCAAAAAGGTCAAGCTTCTTTCAGCAAAATGTACACAGGCGGTCAAAAACTGCTCCAAACGCCTTCTTTTTTGGTCAATTTGCAGCCTGTCCGGGGGCGGTCTTGACAAATCCTGCGGCACTCTGCTATAATTTTCACGATTTCCGGCAGGAAGCCGGGCCTGCGGGCCGAAGCCCGCCTTACGCTATTTTCAGCCGCCGCATTTTTGAAACAGACGCCATGAAGGGGTCTGCCGTTGGCTTGCAAGCCGACTGGCAGGCCTCTTTTTTGTTTTTCTGCGGCGCAGTCACAGGAGGAAACAGATGAAAACCAAAAACGCTTCTCCGGCCCGCAATGTCGTGCTGGCCGCGCTCTTTCTGGCGCTGGCCTTCGTGCTGCCCATGGTGACGGGCCATCTGCCGCAGGTAGGCAATATGCTCTGCCCGATGCATTTCCCCATCCTGCTCTGCGGCTTCGTGCTGGGCGGGCCGTGGGGTCTGGCTGTGGGCTTCGCGGCCCCGCTGCTCCGCTCGGTGCTCTTCGGGATGCCCCCGATGTTCCCCATCGCCATTTCGATGGCTTTTGAGCTGGCAGCTTACGGTGCCGTGTCCGGCTGGCTCTACCACCGGGTGAAGCACACCCTGCCCATGACCTACGCCACCCTCGCGGCGGCCATGGTGGCCGGCCGCCTCGTCTGGGGCGCGGTCCGCTTCGTGCTGGCGGGCCTGTCCGGCTCGAGCTTCCCGTTCTCGGCCTTCCTGTCCGGCGCGCTCTTCACCGCTGTGCCGGGCATCATCGCACAGCTGGTGCTCATCCCCCTCATCATCACCGCTCTGCAGAAAGCCAAGGTGCTGGAGTAACAGGTTCTCGCTGCCTTTATCGCAAGTCAAGAAATTGGTGCAGCATCCAAACAACATCTTTTCGATATGCAATTCAACGCTGTTGCTGTTGCATTAAAAAGTTGAATTGCTGTCATCAAGCCTCTCAGTCGAGCTTACGCTCGCCAGTTCCCCTGATAGGGGGAGCCTCTGGCAAAAAGAGAAAGTTTTTCTCTCTGTCAAAGCCTCTCCTCCGTAGGAGAGGTGGCATTGCGAAGCCATGACGGAGAGGTTTTTCGTTTGCTTTCTCCCTGACGTATTTCGGCGTTTCTTCCAAAAAAATCCTAAAAAGTTTATTTCAAACGCCGAAATTGCCCGCGATCTTCAATTAAATCTTGTAAAGTTGCAGGAATCATGTAAACTAGAATACAACATTGTGTCGCAACCGCAACGGGGAGATTGCGCTTTCCGGCAGGGCGGCAGGAAAAGGAGAGTTTCTATGAGAAACGCAAAGCAAAGCATCCGGCGCACCGTGGCCGGACTGCTGGCAGGCGCGATGCTTCTGGGCATGACACCGCTGGCCGCGTTTGCGGAGGGGTCTTCCTCCGCATCGGGCGACTGGCAGTTCAAAGCCTTCGGCACCTCCACTGCAGCAGGAGTCAACACCATCGCAGATGGCGCGGACATCAACGGCAAGGTCACCCTCAACTCCTGCACCATCAAAGATGATGGCACCATCGACAAGAAGGGCGGCAAGTTCGTCGCGGACTCCCCGGCAGACGGCCTGTCCTTCTACTACACCACCATCGACCCGACCACCCAGAACTTCTATCTGCAGGCCGATGTCACCATCGATTATGTGAACCCGGCTCCGGACGGTCAGGAGGGATTTGCCCTCATGGTGCGCGACAGCATCAGCGGCTCCGGCAGCTATTTCTCGAATCAAATTTCTGTCGTCGGCACCAAGCTCCCTCTGGACGGTGTTGAGATCAAAGACGCTGTGGGCGTCCGCAGCTACACCGGCATCATCTCCAACGAGACGGCTGCTTCCAACGACGTCAAGTCGAATCGTGCGGCGTTCAGCTCGCAGGCCATCAAGCAGGGCGACACCTACCGTGTGAGCCTTGCCAAGACCAGCAACAGCTACGTCGCCACCCAGTACGCCATCAACGCCGACGGCTCGACCGGCGACGTCGTCGGCTCTTCGACCTTGTACATCTCGGCGAAGGACAGCACCGCTTCCAGCGTCTCCAAGTACGCAGAGCTGGACGACCCCATGACCGTGCAGGAAGCCAACAAAGCTTATCTGGGCTTTGCGGCGGCGCGCGGCATGAACGTGACCTTCTCCAACATCACCTACACCACGAGCACGTGGAACGCTTCCGAGTGGACGCTCCAGCCTACCAGCTATGTTGCCCCCGTTTACCAGATCACCAGCCCTGCCACCTGCACCGGTGACAGCTATGAACTGGTGTTCAAGGCCAACGCCGACGGCAAAGCGACCGTCTCCGCAAACGGTGTGGTCGTGGACAAAAATGTGGACATCAAGGCAGGTGAGCCCTTCTCCAAGAGCTACGCCGTGACCGGCGATACCACCTTTAAGGTCAAGTTCACCCCGGACAAAAACTACGCCATCAGCGCGTACGAAAAGCTGAGCAGCTACGATTCCGCTGCTATCGAGAAGAAGGTTTCGCTCCGTACTCTGGGCGCGAACGGCATCATCGTCGTCACCCCGGACGGCAGCGCAGCTAACAATGGCACCCGTGCGGAAGACGCAGTTGACATTCAGACCGCGCTGAACTACGCCGCAGCAGGCCAGACCATCCAGCTGGAAAGCGGCACCTACCATCTGACCGGTGAGCTGAAAGTCGAGCGCGGCCGCGACGGCACCGCAGAAGCTCCCATAACCATGACGACTGCTGACGGCAAGTACGCAACGCTGGACTTCGGCGGCGTCGGCACTGGTTTCAGTGTCTGGGGCAATTACTGGAACATCAGCAAGATCAACATCACCAACACCGCAGACGGCGCGAAGGGTATGCAGCTGGCTGGCAGCTACTGCGTCCTCGAGCAGATGAATTTCTACAACAACGGCAACACCGGCCTGCAGGTCTCCGGCCTGTCCACTGATAACAAGGCTCTGTGGCCCAGCCACAACACCATCAAGAACTGCACCTCCATGAACAACGCAGACCGCGCGATGGAAGACGCCGACGGCTTTGCCGCCAAACTGACCACCGGCGAGGGCAACGTCTTCGACGGCTGCATCGCTGCTTACAACGCCGATGACGGCTGGGATCTCTTCGCAAAGGCTGCAACCGGTTCCATCGGCGCGGTCACCATCCAGAACTGCGTCGCCTACAAGAACGGTTATCTGATGCTGGCTGCAGAGCCGGTCAAGAAGCAGTCGCTCCAGTTCCCGACCGTCACCTGTGACGACGACGGCAACCTGAGCTTCAGCAATGTTGCTGTCACCATCGCGGCAGGCAACGGCAACGGCTTCAAGATGGGCGGCACCAATCTGCCCGGCAACCACAAGCTCCTCAACTCCATCTCCTACGACAACGCCGCCAAGGGCATCGACTCCAACTCCTGCCCGGACGTCAAGGTCTACAGCTCCACTTCCTACAACAACGAGGGCTATAACGTCGCGCTCTACACCGGCAACAAGTCCGCTGTGACCGACTATGCCGCCGACGGTGTCATCTCCTTCCGCAAGGGTACCGACGGCAAGGAGCAGCTGGCCCTCCAGAGCCAGAGCAGCACCGCTGTCTACGGCCCGAACAACTTCTACTGGGATTCCGAAACCCAGACCAGCCACAACAAATCCACCAACACCGTCACGGTGAAGGAGAGCTGGTTTGAGAGCCTCGACACCTCCGTTGCTCCGACCCGGAACGCAGACGGCAGCATCAATATGCACGGCCTGCTCCTGCTGACCGCTGAGGGTCTGGCCGCCACCGATGCAGGCGCACGCGGTTCCGCATGGGGTCAGCCCGAGGCGGCCAAGGCGACCATCTGGGTCGTCGGCGACTCCACCGTTTCCGCTTTCGACGACAGCTATTATCTGCCGCGTGAAGGCTACGGTGAGGAGATTGCGAACTACTTCAACGCAGATGTCTACAATCTGGCTGTCTCCGGTGCGTCCAGCAAGGACTTTACCGGCATGAGCAGCTACAATACCCTGATGAACGGTTCCGATACCGTTCCGGCTCTGGGCGACGCTTCCGGCGACAAGTTCCTCATCATCGGCTTCGGCCACAATGACGAGAAGACCGAGCCTGCCCGTTACACCAACCCCAACGGCGACTACAAAACCGAAGGCTCCTTTGCCAACAGCCTCTATGTCAACTACATCCAGCCTGCTCTGGAGCGCGGTGTCATCCCGGTCGTCTGCACGCCTATTGCGCGCCTGACGAACGAGAACACCAAGGCCAGCTACGACAGTGCTTCCGGCCACAAGACCCAGACCGTCACCATTGGCGACACCGTCTATGAGGGCGGCTATTACGCACAGGCCATCCGTGATATGTGCAGCGAGCTGCACCTCATCTGCGTGGATCTGACCGATGCCACCATCAACGAGAACATCACGATGGGCAAAAAGGCTCAGTACACCCACAGCTTTACCGGCGCAAAAGAAGGCAAAAAGGGCAATCTGGTTCCCACCGGTCTTGACTTGACCCACACCAACAGCTATGGTGCAAAGCTGAACGCATGGCTCATCGACCAGCTCACCATCGACACGCCGCTGGGCGCGTACAGCAAACACAAGGAAAAGCCCACCTACAAGCAGTTCTACGGCGATGCCGCAAACCCGGATTACGTTCCTTCCAGCTATGTCTCTCCCACCGAGAACAGCACGCTCTGGCCGGCCTTTACCGACGCCAACGGCACCGTCTGGAATGGTTCCGTCTTCGGCAATGTCGGCGGCAATGATAAAATCTCCGGCGGCGATTTCACCGCAACAGTTGACGGCCAAAACATCACCCTCGGCGTCACCAACAACCGCGGTAAGATCGCGTCCACGGTGGACGGCCTGATGATGTACTACGTCAAGCTGCCTGCAGGCACCAACTTCACTCTGACCGCAAAGGCCACCGTCAACTCACTGGCAAAAAACAATCAGGTCTCCTTCGGCCTGATGGCCCGTGATGAGATGTATGTTGATACCAGCATCTCCGACCCCATCGGCGATTATGTCGCCGTCGGCACCCGGAATCAGGGTGCGATCAACTGCTTCGGCCGCAAGAGCGGTGAGTTGTACGACGGCCCGGCTGCGACTGTCAAGTACGGTGCAGGCGACACCGTTGACCTGAAGCTCATCGGCACGGCAGACGGTTTCACTCTGATCTACGGCGACAACGAGACGGCTTCCACAGGCTTCGACTACGCACTGACCGCCATTGATTCCGATTACATCTATGTCGGCTTCTATGTGGCACGCAATGCAAATGTCACCTTCAGCGATATCCAGCTGACGACCAACGGCGTTTTCTCCGCTTCCGGCTCCGGCCTGAAAGCGGTATGGAACAAGGTCAAGGACCTTTTCCCGTTCTAAGCTTCGCCTGATTTTCGGGTTCTTCTTCTGATCCCTTACACACGCAAAAAAGACCAGCGTTGCGGATGCAATGCTGGTCTTTTTTCAGGGCTTTCGCTCTGCGTTATGAACATACACGAAGAAAGAAGGAAGGCAATTACTTCAGGAAGTCCGGCAGGGGCTTGCCCTGCTTGAGCCACTGATGATACTCGGCGGTAGCGGCGAACTCCACGTCGCCGGCGGAGTTCAGCGCAGTCTCCACAGAGTCCTGGATCACGCCGATGATGAAGCCGACACCGACCATCTGCATGGCCACATCGTTGGAGATGCCAAACAGGGAGCAGGCCATGGGGATGAGCAGCAGAGAGCCGCCGGCCACGCCGGAAGCGCCGCAGGCACCCAGAGCGGACATGGCGCTCAGGACGATGGCAGCAGGCAGGGTCACGGGGATGCCCAGCGTGTTGGCCGCAGCCAGCGTCATGATGGTGATGGTGATAGCCGCACCATCCATATTGATGGTAGCGCCCAGAGGGATGGAGACGGAATACATATCCTTATCGAGGCCCAGCTTCTCGCACAGGGCCATGTTGACGGGGATGTTGGCCGCAGAGCTGCGGGTGAAGAAAGCGGTCAGGCCGGACTCCTTCAGGCAGCGGAACACCAGCGGATACGGGTTGCAGCGCAGATAGATGAACATGATAAAGGGCGAAACGATGAACGCCATGAAGAGCATGGTACCCACCAGCAGGGCCAGCAGCTTGCCGTACTGGGTAAAGATGGCCAGACCGTTACCGGCCACGTTGGTGTACACCAGACCCATGATGCCGAAGGGAGCCAGATTGATGATCCAGCGCACCACCTGCGACACAGCGTCGGCAGTGTCGGCGAGGAACTTCTTGGTGGTGTCAGAGCCGATGTTCTTCATGGCAAGGCCGAACATGCAGGCCCAGAACAGGATGCCGATGTAGTTGCCGCTCATCAGAGAGCTGACAGGGTTGGCGACGAAGTTGGTAAGCAGGGTGCTCAGCACCTCGCCCAGACCCTGCGGCACCACGTCCGACTGGGCAGCGTCTGCCAGAACGACCGACACAGGGAACATGAAGCTGGTGATCGAAGCGATAGCAGCCGCAAGGAAGGTGGTGAGCATGTACAGCCAGATGACCGTACCGAAGCGGCGGTCCAGCTTGGAGCTGCCCTGTGCCAGCGCGCTCGCCACGATGACGAACACCAGCACCGGAGCAATGCCCTTCAGTGCGCCGACGAACAGGCTGCCCAGCTCGCCGACCCAGCCTGCACCCGGCACCGCAAGCGCCAGCACCGCGCCGATGACCAGACCGACGACGATGCGAAGGATGAGGCTGATCTCATTGTACTTCTTCGCAATGGCTTTTGCACCATTCATCATATAAAACACTCCTCTGTATTTGTGCGTCCTCGACGCACACTTTTCCTGTCTCTTACCCGAAGACAGTTGTTATTATAGCACACACGGAAGAAAAGTCAAAGGTTTTCAGTGAATTTTTCGGGCTGCTTCGGCAGATTTTTCATTTTCGGCCTTCCTCCGCGCCGCCTTATGTGTGCGTCATAAGAATACACAGTTGAAATATTTTACCGCTCAGGGCAGAAAAATCCCCCGGCAGAGTTTGTCTGCCGGGGGGTAGTCATTCTTATTTATTTTTTCTGATTTTTCAGTCGTCCAGATAGGTCACTTTGCCGGGGACGAAACCCTGGATGCCCATGCCGGGTGCATCCGAGACGGTGATATTCTTCTCGTTGAAGACCGCGCCGCCGAGGATGTGGTCCTCGCTGCAGAGCACCGGGCCGTCCAGGTCCACTTTGGTGATGATCTTCTTGGCGCAGGCCAGCTCCACGGCTGCGTTGACCGAGATCTTGGCTTCCAGCATACAGCCGATCATGCACTCCACGCCGTAGACCTCTGCCGCCGAGGCGATCCGGAGGGCGTTGGTGATGCCGCCGCACTTCATCAGCTTGATGTTCACAAAGTCGGCTGCGCCGGTCTGCATGATGCGCAGGGCGTCCGCCGGGCTGAACACGCTCTCATCGGCCAGCACCGGCACGCTGGCGTGGCGGGTGACGTACTGCATCCCCTCGAGGTCAGCTGCAGGGACAGGCTGCTCGACGAACTCGATGTCCAGGCCCTTCTCCTGCATCTGGTCGAGGATGCGGACAGCCTGCTTTGCATTCCACGCCTGATTGGCGTCGATGCGGAGCTTGACGTCCTTGCCCACGGCCTCGCGGACGGCGGCCAGACGGGCCACGTCCAGCTCCGGGTCGATGCCCACCTTGACCTTCAGGCAGTCATAACCGCGCTGGATGGCGGTGCGGGCGTCCCGGGCCATCTCCTCGGGCGGGTTGACGCTGATGGTGATGTCCGTCACGATATTGCTGCGCGCGCCGCCCAGCATCCGGTAGACCGGGGCGCTGTACTTCTGGCCCAGCAGGTCCCACAGGGCCATATCCACGGCAGCCTTGGCGCTGGTGTTGTGGACGAGGGCCTTCTGCACGGCGGCGGTCAGATCCTCGAACTCGTCGAGGTCGCGGCCCAGGATGGCCGGGGCGATGTGGTCGCGGATGGCGCCGATGATGGCACCGGTGGTGTCGCCGGTGATGACGCCGGTGGGAGGTGCCTCACCGTAGCCCACCGCGCCGGTGTCGGTGTGCAGCTCAACGATGACGTCCTCCACGCTGCTCACGGTGCGCAGCGCTGTCTTGAAGGGGACGCGGAGCGGGGTCGAGATGCGGCCCAGCTTTACCTGTGTGATCTTCATGCCAGTCCCTCCTTATTCTTCCTGCATGTGTACGGTGGCCGACAGCTTCTGGTAGGCGACGCGGGGCGTGCCGTCTTCCACATGGATGATGCCGCAGCGGGCAAAACCGTTCTTCTCGAGAAGATGCTGCATGATCTTGTTGTCGGCGTGGGTGTCGGCCCGCAGGCTCTCGCAGTGCTCGAGGCACCATGCGATGACCTCAGACGCCACACCCCTGCGGTCACCCGTCGAGGCCAGCCGGTGGATGGTACCGTAAGGCACCTCATCGTTGAGCCACTGGCCGTCTTCGATTTTCGCGTAGGTGGGGTCCGGCCCGAGGATGAAGGCAAACACCGCCTCGAGACGGCCGTTCACCGTATAGACGAACAGCCGGTTGGAGTCGATGTCTTCTTCCAGCATCTCCTGCGGCGGATAGCTGTCGCCCCACTGGGTCGGGTTGCCCGAATCCGCCATTGCTTTCCGGGCATGAGCATAGATCTCTAAAATTTGCTCCAAATCAGAGCGCCGTGCTCCACGAAACATTCCGTTTCCACCTTCTCTTTCCGTGCGCCGCGGCGCAC
>NZ_JBBNIH010000041.1:0-5806 GCF_040094125.1 Faecalibacterium longum | reverse complement strand
CGGTTGAGTGACCTGATTTGCTTAGAGCACCAGTTGTCCGTCATTGAAAAGAAGCCCTACCGGGAGCGGCAGAAGCGTGTTCTCTATCCTCCAAAGGAGAGCAACCGTGACCGCCTGTGCGGAATCATCGACACCATTCTTGCGGAAAAGCCGAAGGACTTTGAAGTTTTTCTGCAAAAGCTGGAGCGGCAGGGATATAAGGCGAAGCGTGGCAAGCACACGGCGGTAAAGGGCAAGGGGCAGAAACGCTTTATTCGATTCCAAACTCTGGGCACCGGGTACAGTGAGGAAGAAATCAAGGCAGTGCTGGAGGGTAAAGCGAAACATCAGCCGTACCAGAGAACGCTGCCCAAAGAACAGCCCTTCCAGTTGCTGGTGGACATTCAGGGGAAAATGGCAGAGGGTAAAAGCGTTGGCTACAAAAAGTGGGCAACCAAGTTCAACCTGAAGGAGATGTCCAAGACGCTGCTATTTTTACAGGAGCAGAAAATCGGCAGTGCCGAGGAACTGCGGGAACGTGCAGCGGCGGCAACGGAACGCTATCATACTATGGGCGATTCCATCAAGGCGGCAGAAGCGAGGTTGACAGAAATCGCCGTCCTGAAAACCCACATCATCAACTATGCCAAGACCCGCCCGGTCTATGATGCCTACCGCAAGTCTGGGTACAGTAAAAAGTTTTTGGATGCCCACCGGGAGGAGATCACTCTGCACAAGGCGGCGAAGGCTGCCTTTGACGAGGCAGGATTGCAAAAGCTGCCGAAGGTCAAGGAGTTGGATGCGGAGTTCTCAGAACTGCTGACCAAGAAGAAAGCCGCTTACCCGGACTACCGCAAGGCACGGAACGAGATGCAAGAACTGGTTCGTGCGCAGAAAAACGTAGAACGTTTTTTTGCAGAGGAAAAGGACACCGCCGAGAAAACCCAGACTCGATAAACGAATGCCGCCGAGGAGCTTTCCTACTTGGGAAGCGTCCTCGGCGGCTTTTTTAGTTTATGTAGCAGCGGTCCTGTTTTATAAGCCAATCTTCACACAGCCGCTGGGCTTCGTCCTTTGTGCAGCAGGTGCAGTTGAAAAGTTTGCCACGGATGGAACAGTAAGTGTAGTGTACCTTCGGGACTCCATTGGCATCTCGAAAATCAACGCAACGTTCCTCACCGGGCAGCAGATCGATCGTATCCATGTTCAGCAGCTCCTTTTACCTTCGTTCATGTGCCAAGGGGCACAACGTTTGCTATTGTACCATGTACCGTTCCAAAAGACCATTGCTTTTTTGACCAAAGATACGCACAAAAATTTTTCGTCCCAAAAGTATCCAGATGGCGTTGAGTAAACGCTATTGGATTGTGTATAACAAAAATTGCGACAGGTATGCTATTGGTGTGTAACAAACACAATTAGAATGTGAGGTCGCTATGAATACGCTTTTGGGTCAACGAATACGAGAACAGCGCAAGGAAAAAGGCTGGACGATTGAACAGTTTGCAGAACGGGTCGATTTGTCGGCAAATTATGTTGGAGATTTAGAGCGCGGAGTAAAAATCCCCAAACTGGAAACCTTTATCCGAATCGTAGAGGTGTTGGACGTATCTGCTGATGTGCTGATCCGGGATTCCGTTCCATCCGCATCCCATGTGGCAGATGACGAACTGAGCAGAAAGCTGAGCCAGCTCACACCGGGGCAGAAGAAAGCTGCCATTGACATTCTGAATGCATACACCGACAACATTCCCTATATTACAAAATAACACCTATGTCAAAGAACGCCAGCAAACGTGCTGACGCTCTTTCTTTTTGCCCACAAATAGTCTATAATCAACACTATAAGCGTGCATATAACGCTAACAGTGAGTGTTTGAGGTGAACGACATGACAATCCTACCCAATATCGAAGAAGCAATGGAAGATGCCCGGAATGGAAAGCTGAGTCCGTATTGGCAGAACGACCTATACCGTGAATGTCACCGTCAGAAGTTATCGGACGAAGAACAGCAGGCTCTTTCGGAACTGGAGCGCATTTTGTCCGAAACTCCACAATGGAGCAGCGAAGAAGAATTGCATCATGACATGGCGAACATCGGCGGCAGAGTCTGGTACTGCCACTACTGGGAGGAACACTACTCCATGGTGCAGTTGACGGAAGATCGCAACGGCAGATTTAATACTGCCTACGTTCTGGACAGAAACACTTCCCCGGAAATGCGCCGGGAGGCTGCACTGCTGGCGCAGAAGGAGCTTGCGGAATGTATGCAGAAATGGGGCATTACGCTTCTGGATGCGCCTGTTCCTGAACAGATGAAGTACGATTCTCTTGCAGAAGCCGCTTCTCACCTCATGCAAGTTTTGAACGACTCAGAGCACATCACCGGGTAAAAAGCGTCCCGAAGGGATGCGCAGCCTGCATTGGAAAATGCAGATCAAAGGGGCTTGGGGCATTCCCCAACAAGCGTTTTGCAACGCAAAATAAGCAGATGTATATACGTCTGCACTGCTTGCTGGTACAATGTCATCGATGAAACAAAAATAGTTTCATCAAAGACGGTTATATGGTTGTGCCGATTTCCAAAACATAGTAATATTGAAGTACTAACTGGGGCTGAAAGTGGCAAAACTGCTTGGTTTCCATTCAGGAATTACTAACAGCGTAGACCGTCCGTTCGCTTCGTATACCGTCAGCGTCACAAATTGACACCAATTTATCATTCTTCACGAAGTATGTGCTAAAATCTCTTGACAGCACCTCACAAAATATGTTATCTTTTGTAAACATCCTTGAAAAGGTATGACCTTTTCTGGGGACCGAACACAAACCGATTTTTCTCTGGAGGAAAGACCCATGAAACAGGAGATCATCCGCAAACTGAGCGCTGCCGTGGCCATGAGCCTCGTTGTTGGCGTCTCTCTGGCCGCCTGCGGCGGCAGCAGCAGCTCCACCGCCGCTGGTGTGACTAAGACCGGCTCTGCCGAAGGCTTTGGCGGTGCTGTCACCGCCACCCTGACCGTGGATGCCAACGGCACCGTTACCGACTGCAAGCTGGAAGGCGCACAGGAGACCGAGAGCATCGGCGGCGCTGCACTGGAAGAGCTGTCCAAGCAGGTCGTGGCCGCCAACGGCCCCGCCATCGACGGCGTTGCCGGTGCCACGGTGACCACCAAGGCTGTCCGGAAGGCTGTTGCCGCCGCACTGGGTGTGGAGCTGGCCGAAGAGGCCCCCGCCGACTCTGCTGCCGCAGCCCCCGCTGAGCCCGCCGCCATCGTCCCGGTGGAAGGCGGCATCCAGATCGGTCAGGCCTATGCTGCCGCCCACGGCACCAAGTGCTTCACCGAAGCGGTGGCTGTGGTGAAGGATGACGTCATCCTCGCCGCCTACCTCGACGATTTCCAGTTCACCAGCGCCGATGCAGGCGTGACCGCCGTGCCCAACTCCGACTCCGACTTTGCCGCAGGCTACGCCGAGGGCAAGGTTCTGATGTCCAAGCGGGCCAACGCTGATTATTACAGCAAGATGATGGCCGAAAAGGGCGGCTCCACGGTCGCTCTGGATGCAAACTTCGACGCCATCCAGAACTTTGCTGTCGGCAAGACCATCTCCGAGCTGGAGGATGTGGCCGCCAAAGGTGCCGAGGCTGTGGACGCCGTCTCCGGCGCAACGCTGGTGGATACCGCCGGTTATCTCTCCGCCATCGTGGATGCCGCCAAAAATGCCCAGACCACGCAGGCCGTGGAGTTCAACGGCAGCTCCGAGGACCTGAAGCTGAATGTGGTCTATGGGGCCGCACACGGCACCAAATGCTTCACCTCCGGCGCTGTCGCCACCGCCGGGGACACCATCGTGCTGAGCTACATTGACGAGTTCCAGTTTGCCGGTTCGGACGCCGGGGTCGTCGGTGTGCCCAACTCCGATTCCGACTTCGGCGCAGGCTACGCCGAGGGCAAGGTGCTGATGTCCAAGCGGGTCAACGCCGATTACTACAGCAAGATGATGGCCGAAAAGGCTGGTTCCACCGTTTCGCTGGATGCCAACTACGACGCCATCCAGAACCACGTGAACGGCATGAGCATTGCCGACGCCGAGGCTCTGAGCAAAGATGAAAAGGCTGTGGACGCCGTTTCCGGTGCCACGCTGGTGGATACTGCCGGCTACGTTGGTGTGCTGGTGGATGCCGCAAAGTAAGGCAAGAAAAATAACGTTCCTCTGAATACAGCAGCGCCCGCCGGGAGATTTCCCGGCGGGCGTTGCTTATTTATTATATGTTTTATTGTATCCAGAACGGTTCGCCTAAACCGAGGGCCGCGCTGCGCGCTTCTGACGTTCCTTCTCCCTGTAGCAGGTTTGCCACAACAATGCGGCCTTTCAGGCCGTATTCAACTGCTTTCAGTTCTAGTTAAACATGAGTGCTATCAGGAAGAAAATCATAGCAATCCCCACGAGCCAAGGGATAATTTTCTCTTGATGAAACTCTCGGAATCTCAATGATCTTATAAACAGAACACCCAATAGGCCGATGATACACCATGCTGAAACGGTAAGACAGATATCGTACATGTTCCTTGCCTCCCTCGTATCTCTTGTATGGCTTGATTGTATCTTATCCCTCCGATTTCACACATTCGGCATAGGTTAATGGGAACGAGGCTTTCAGGACAGCGCTTTTCCGCACCGTCCAGTCGTTTTGCCGCAGGAAACGCAGGTATTCCTCGCTCGTCCATCTGCTGTGGAGAGGGAAGCCCGCCAGCTTCATGAAAAATGCCTTGACCTTGCCGGAAAACGAGTTCCCCGCGTGGGTGAAGGTCGGCGCAATGAGCACGCCGTCCTCTTTCAGCACCCGCTTGATTTCTTGCAGGGCTTTTTCCGGCTGCGGCACGATGTGCAGCGCATTGGACACGATCACCACATCAAAGGACTCATCCGCATAGGGCAGGCGGAACATATCCTGCACGGAAAAGTGCAGCTTGGCAGAGTGTTTATCACGCTTGGCCTCGGTAATCATCTCCGCGGAGGCATCCGTCGCCTCGATGTGCGCTACCGCGTTCACAATGTGCTTTGCAATCAGTCCCGTGCCGGTCGCCAGCTCCAGCACCGTTTTGGCTTTCACCACCGGCCGGATCAGCTTATACATCTCTTCGTATGCCGCCCGATCCTTTCGCATAAAGCGGTCGTAACGACCGGCATTTTTGTCCCAGAAGGTCTTTCGTTCTTTCATAGCCGTTGCCCTTATCTCTTCTTTATTTTTTGCCGCATTGTGCCTCTCGGAAAGGATTCAAAGTGCCACTAAATTTTCCCGTGCAGGCACCTGTCCCGCCGCTCTCAGGCGTATTCCAGCAGTGCATTGCACGCCGGACAAAGCGCCTCGCCCCTTGTCCAATGCACGCCACAACAATACCGGCGCACCATGAGGGTAACGGTTTCGATCTCCTTTTCCGTGTTCAAGTTCTGAAGTCCTTTCTGTTTTATACACAGTTAGTCTTTTCTAACCGTCTGGTGGAAGAAAAGGCAGGCCACCTGTATGTAGTCTGCCTTTTGCCTGATGCGAAAGCCCGCAGACACGCGGGGCTTACAGCACCAGCGAGGGCGCGGTGTAGACCCGTGCCTTCAGCTCGCTGTTTAGCATATACAGTCCCTTGCTGTCACCGCCGAACAGATCCATCTTGGTAATGAGGTCAGCGGCGTTCTTCTCCTCCTCGCCCTGTTCCTTGATGAACCAGTCCAGCATCTGCATGGTGCGGAAGTCCCTGACCTCGTATGCGGCGGCGTAGATGGCATTGATGCTGGCGGTGATCAGCATCTCGTGTTCCAGTGCTTTTT
>NZ_JBBNIH010000040.1:0-708 GCF_040094125.1 Faecalibacterium longum | reverse complement strand
GCGGCCGTAGCTCATCTGGTAGAGCGCCACCTTGCCAAGGTGGAGGTAGCGAGTTCGAGCCTCGTCGGCCGCTCCATTATTGTGGAAGTTTAGCTCAGCTGGGAGAGCATCTGCCTTACAAGCAGAGGGTCAGCGGTTCGAGCCCGTTAACTTCCACCATGTGGCCCGGTAGCTCAGTTGGTTAGAGCACCAGCCTGTCACGCTGGGGGTCGTCGGTTCGAGCCCGATCCGGGTCGCTCGTCGAAAGTCCTGCGGTTCATCTGGCAGTTTTGCGAGCAAGACCGCCGTGATGAACGCCAGACTTTCTCCTCTTCCCCACAAAACCTTGCATTTGCAAGTTTTTGCGGGGACCCCGATTCAAGAAACGGATTTTGGGGAGTGCAGGGATAAATGCACTTTCTATGCCTCTGTAGCTCAGTCGGTAGAGCAGGGGACTGAAAATCCCCGTGTCATTGGTTCGATTCCGATCGGAGGCACCACGTCGAAATGTCAGCCGCTTGTCGGGCAGTCTTGCGAAGCAAGACCGCTGTGACAAGCACTGAAATTTCTCCTCTTCCCCACAAAATCTTGCATTCGCAAGCTTTCGCGGGGGCCCCGCTTGAGATACGAACGGGAGGGTGCAAGGATAAATGCACCGAATATGCGGCCGTAGCTCATCTGGTAGAGCGCCACCTTGCCAAGGTGGAGGTAGCGAGTTCGAGCCTCGTC
>NZ_JBBNIH010000039.1:0-12103 GCF_040094125.1 Faecalibacterium longum | reverse complement strand
TGGAGCTGCTATCCAGATTCGAACTGGAGACCTCATCCTTACCAAGGATGCGCTCTACCAACTGAGCTATAGCAGCACAATCACAGCTCAATTATAATACCATAAACTCTGCCGCATTGCAAGAGTTTTTTGCAAAAAAATTTTGCATTTTGCGTTTTTTCTGCCCGGATGCAGAAAAACGGCTGCCGTTTTCCACGGCAGCCGTCTGCATTGTTGAAAATATCACTCGATAAGGCCGTTCAGCAGGGCCAGGCACTTGCGGCTGTGCAGCTTGCGGATGGCCTTTGCCTCGATCTGGCGGACGCGCTCACGGGTGACGCCGAAGTCGCGGCCCACCTCTTCCAGCGTGCGGGGACGGCCATCGTCCAGACCAAAGCGGAGACGGATGACCTTCTCTTCACGGGGAGTCAGGCTCTTGAGAGCCTGATTGATCTGCTGGGCCACCATAGCGCGGTCAGCAGCCTTGCCGGGAGCCTCGGCATTCTCGTCGGCAACGAAATCGCCCAGAGAGGAATCCTCTTCCTCGCCCACGGGGCTCTCAAGGCTGGCGGGCTCCTGTGCCATGCGCTGGATCTCACGCACACGCTCGACGCTCATGTCCATGGCCTTTGCCAGCTCTTCCGGGGTGGGCTCGTGGCCGTTCTGGTAGACCAGCTGGTTGGTGGCCTGACGCATCCGGTTGATGGTCTCGACCATATGCACCGGGATACGGATGGTACGGGCCTGGTCGGCGATGGCGCGGGTGATGGCCTGACGGATCCACCAGGTCGCATAGGTGGAGAAGCGGAAGCCGCGGTCGCAGTCGAACTTCTCAGCCGCCTTGATGAGGCCGATGTTGCCCTCCTGGATGAGGTCGAGGAAGGCCAGATTGTGGCCCACATGCTTCTTGGCGATGGAGACCACCAGACGGAGGTTCGCTTCGCTCAGGCTGCGGCGGGCGTTCAGGCCGTCGCGGCGGATCTTCAGCAGCTCCTGACGGCGCTCCTCGGTCAGGGGACCGTTCTCCACAGCCTCCATGGCCTCTTCCTCAGCGGCCTTTTCCTCGGCGTCCTCGCTGGGCTTCTCACTGCCCTCTTCGTCGATGTCCTCGGTGTAGCTGCGGCTGTTCTCATCCTCCTCGAACGAGAAGCGGGCGCTGTTCTTCTTGATGTACTCGGTCGCACCGTACTTCTGGCGGTCGGCCTGCAGGATGTGGGCAGCCTCGGCACCGGCGTGGATGCGCTTGCTCAGATCAACTTCCTGTTCCGCGCTCAGCAGAGGGATCTGGCCGATCTGCTTGAGGTAGTTCTTGACGGGGTCGTCCAGCAGCTCATCCATTGCAGCCTTCAGGTCGGCAGGGTTCTCCTCGGCGGCCTCTTCCTCGTCGTCGCCGCCCAGACCCAGCTCGTCGCTGTTGTTCTCGGCGTTCTCCACCTCGGCGATGATGCTGTCCACGTCCAGATTCACATCGGCGTCGGCCTCATCCTCGATGATCTTGATGCCGCGCTCTTCAAGGAGCGTATAGAGCGTTTCCACATCCATCCTGCACTGTGCGGCCAAAGTTTTGGCCTCCTGTGCCGACAGGGTGCCTTCGCCTTTCGTCAACAGTTCCTTCAAAGTCATGCCCATTTCGCTCTCTCCTTCTCACTGCAGGGGAAGCGCCCCGCAAGTGAACTTGTCTCATAGTTTCGGCCTTGCTTCTTAAATCACAAGACCTCCGTTGACGCCGAACACCTGGCCGGTGATGTAGCCGGCGTCTTCTCCGGCGAGGTACAGCAGAAGCTTTGCCACCTCTTCGGCGGTGCCGAGACGGCCCACAGGGGTCTCTTCGGCCAATGCCGCTTTGTCCTCAGCAGTGAACGAAGCCATCATATCGGTGTCGATGACGCCGGGGGCCACGCAGTTCACGGTGATGCCGCTGGGACCTTCTTCTTTTGCCAGTGCCTTGGTCAGGCCGATGAGGCCCGCTTTGGCGGCGGAATAATGTACCTCGCAGCTGCCGCCGGTCTGGCCCCACATGCTGCTCACGGTGAGGATACGGCCCGCTTTGCGGCGTATCATCCCGGGCAGGGCCAGCTGGCAGAGGTTGAACGCACCGGTCAGGTTGACGTCCAGCATCCGCTGCCACTCTTCCGGCGTGATGTCGGTGAACAGCTTCTGCTGGGCGATACCCGCGTTGCTCACCAGCACATCCACCCGGCCCAGCGCCTGCTCGGCGGCGCGGAAGGCCAGCTCACAGCTGGCCCGGCTGGCCACGTCACACTGGACGGCCAGTACGCCCGGCAGCTCTTTTTGCAGGGCTGCGGCGGCCTCGGCGTTGGTGTGGTAGAACACTGCCACCCGGTAGCCCGCCGCATAGAATGCGCGGGCTGCTGCTGCGCCGATGCCCCGGTCGCCGCCCGAGATGAGGACGGTGCGGTCCTTCGCCGCCGGGGCAGTGCTCTGGGGCTCTGCCGCAGGTTCCGGCTCGCGTTCCGGCTCCGATGCCGGCGTGTTCTCCGGCGCAGCGCTGACCGGCATTTCCCTCGTTTCCTGCACCGGCGGTACGGCCACAGCCGCTTCTTCCGGCTCGGGCAGGGTCGGCCTGCGCTGTTCTTTCTTCGGCCCGGCGTCTGCAAGGTCAAATGTCAGCTCAAATTCGTCGTTGTACAAGAGTCAAACCCTCCTGTCCACTATTTTCGGCCGCAGCGCCTCTTCGTGTCAAAGCCTCTGCGGCGGGAAAGGAAACAACTTCCCCCACCCCGCCGGAGCTGCGCTCTGCTCACTTTTTCCGGTCTAGGCCGGCTCTGCGGCGCGCCCGGCGGCATTTGTGTGGTTTCGACAAGTTTCCATTGAATAATATAGCACAATCGGGCGAAAAAATAAAGTGGTCACCGGTGATTTTTTCACGCAGTTCCCACTTTTTTCACAGATTCAGGGGTTCACGGGCGGCTTCCAGCGGGGCTTTGCGGCCCGCCTGGCCCGCAGTGAAACGAAAAATTCCTGCAAAAGCTGCTGTGCCTCATCGGCCCGCAGTCCCTTCTCGATGACGGGGTGATGGTTGAAGGGCTGGGCGAAGAGGTCTGTCACCGAGCCGCAGCAGCCCGCCTTGACGTCGGCGGCACCGTACACCACCCGCTTGATGCGGCTGTTGATGATGGCGCCGCTGCACATGGGGCAGGGTTCCAGCGTCACGAACAGCTCACACTGCCACAGCCGCCAGCCGCCCAGCTTTTTGCAGGCCGCGTCGATGGCCAGCAGCTCAGCGTGGTGGAGGGCGTTTTTCTCCGTCTCGCGGGTGTTGTGGGCGGCAGAGATGATCTCTCCGTCCTTCGCCACTACCGCGCCCACCGGCACTTCGCCCAGTGCAGCGGCCTTTCGGGCCTCTTCCAGCGCTGCGCCCATCAGCTCAAAATCGGTCATCCCATTCCCCTTTCTGCCAGCCGTGCGGCAAACACGAGGCAGTTATTTATAATATGTAACGCACTGCCGGGCCATACGCTCTTCGCTTTCTGGGCCGCCCAGCCGAAGATGAGTCCCATGCCCAGCGCATAGGCCCGGGCCGTCCAGCTGCCGTGCAGAGCCGCAAAAATCACCGCCTGCACCACCACAGCCCCCGCGCCGCCCAGCGGCTGCAAAAGATAGAGCGCCCCGCCCCGAAAGGCAAGCTCTTCCGCCAGAGGGGTCACAAGGCAGATGCGCAGCGCAGCCCACGCGAGGGCCGCGCCCTCGGGCAGAGCCGTCTTTTCTGCCGGGAGCAGCAGCAGTGCTCCCGCCGCCAGCAGCGCCCAGAGCACTGCCGCCTCGGCCAGGACCCGGCACTGAGCCGGAAAAGACGGCTTTTCCGTTTCCCTTATCAGTCTTTTCACGGCGCACCCTCCTGTCGGCGGACATTGTACCATATTGCCGCCCCGTTTTGCAAGCAGTTCTTCGTTCATTCGAAGAAATTTCACTCAAAAGATTGACATTCCGCCCGGCGTTCTGGTATACTTTGTACGACTTTTTTATAGATTTGTCGTTTTACCAAAGACACACGATGAACGCACCCATGGAGGTACGAGCTATATGATACGCATTCTTACCGATTCCGCATCCGACATCCTGCCCGCCGAGGCCGTACAGCTGGGTGTGGACGTCATCCCCCTCAACGTCACCCTCGAGGACGGCACCGTCATCCAGGACGGCGTGGACCTGACTCCCAGCGAGTACTACGAGCACATGGCCGGCTGCAAAAAGCTGCCCACCACCAGCCAGCCCAGCCCTGAGCTGTTCGAAAAGTTTTACGCCGAGGCTGCTGCCGCCGGAGACGAGGTCGTGGGCATCTTCCTGTCCCATGAGCTGTCCGGCACCTATCAGTGTGCGAAGCTGGCCGCAGACCTGGCCAACGTGGACAACGTCCTCTTCGTGGACAGCACCAATGTCTGCCTCGGCGAGGGTCTGCTGGTGCGTCTGGCCGCACACCTGCGGGATGAAGGCAAGTCTGCCGTCCAGATCGCCGCCACCCTCGAACACGCCAAGGAGCACCTGCACCTCGTCGCCGCCATCGACGACCTGAAGTATCTGCGCAAGGGCGGCCGTCTGCCCGCCGCCGTCGCCGTGGCCGGCGGGATGCTGGGCATCAAGCCCCTCATCACCATCAAGGAGGGCAAAGTCGCCATGGCCGGTAAGGCCCGGGGTCTGCCCGGCGCATACGTCGCCCTCTTCAAGAAGATAGAGGAGCTGGGCGGCGTCAATCCCCGTTTCCCCTCTCTGGCCGGTTACACCATCAGCCCCCGCGAGGTGAACCCCATCCAGACCTATCTGGTGGACAATCTCGGCCTTCCCGAGCCGCTGGTGCGCCAGATTGGCTGCGTCATCGGCACCCACGCCGGTCCCGGTGCGTTTGGTCTGGCCTTCTTTGATAACGGGCTGGTCATCGACTAAAAGTATATAGGAAGAGGCTGCTGTGCATCTGCACGGCAGCCTCTTTTCGTTTTTCCTTACAGCATATCCGTGATGAGCTTGCCCAGCAAAAGCACCAGCACCACGAGCATCATGGGGCGGATGAACTTTGCGCCCTTTCTCAGGGCGAAGTGGGAGCCGATGATGTTGCCGACGATGTTGCTGATGGCGCAGGGGATGCCCACCGGAAAGACCACCAGCCCGCTGCTCAGATAGGTGAAGAGGCTGGCGTAGTTGCTGGCGAGGTTGAGCACCTTGGCGTTGCCGTTGGCGGTGCGCAGGTCAAAGCCCATCAGGCTGGTAAAAGCGATGATGGCAAAGGTCCCGGTGCCAGGCCCCACCATGCCGTCGTACAGACCGATGCCGAGGCCGATCCCCAGGGCCAGCAGGGCCTTTTTCAAATTCAGGGTGCCGTCGTCCCGGTTCTCGTCCGGGAGATTGCGACGCCACAGGATGACGACTGCCGCGATGGGCAGGATGATGAACATCATCATCTGCAGCACCTCATCGCTGAGCATCAGGACGATGTGTGCGCCCAAGGCACTGCCTGCAAAGCTGCCGATGGCGGCGAGGATGCCGACCTTGAGGTTCATCGCGCCGTTCTTGAAGAAGCTGGCCGTGGCGAACGTCGTGCCGCAGGCGGCGCTGAATTTGTTGGTGGCGTAAGTATAGTGAGGCGGCAGGCCCGCGAAGAGATAGGCCGGCAGGCTGATGAGTCCGCCGCCGCCCGCTGCCGAATCGACAAAGCCCGCAAAGCCGGTCATGAACACCAGAAATGCCATCATCGGCAGGCTGATTTGAATACCCATTGTTATGATTCCCCTTAATATTCCTATTTTTTCCACGATTTTACTTGTACAGCTCACCCTCGCAGGCCAAAATCTGGTCGAGTATCATCCGGGACACCCGGGCGCCGTAGACCATGGAGGGATGGTCATTGTACTCGATGATGTCGTGGAAGTCCTTGTTCATCAGGACGATGACATACTCGCCGTAGGGGGTGTGGACGATGCCGCCGTCGTTGCGGCAGGCGTTCATGCTGCCGCTCTTGCTGGCCACCCAGATGAGTTCCGGCTCGCCGGTCTCCTCGCAGTCGAGATAGAACTGAGGGAAGTCGTGGGTCAGCATGGTATTGTAATGCTGCTGACGGAAGATGGCCAACATCTCAGCGCTGGCCTCAGCGCTGACGAGCGTTCCCTTTGCCACCTGCGCAAACAGCGAGGCGTAGTCCCGGGGCGTCGTGGTGCCGAGGTCGTTGTAAATATCAAAGTGGAGCGGGTTGTGCAGGACGGTGTGGGCAAAGCCCATCTCCCGGATGCAGGCGTTGATGGTGTCCAGCCCCAGATAGTCGATGACCATGTTGGTGGCGATGTTGTCGGAGCAGATGATCATCATGGTGGCGGCGTCTTTAACTTTCAGACTTGCGCCCACGCCCAGCGCCCGGAGCATACCGGAACCGTCCACAAAGTGCTCGGGCTTGTAAGTGATTTTTTCCTCGAGGCTGGCTTTGCCCCGGCTGGCCTGCAGATACAGGGCTGCGAGGATATATGCCTTGATGGTGGAAGCCGTCTCAAATTCCTCGTCAGCGCCGATTTCGACCGTGTGGCCGTGCAAATCGTCCACAAAGACGCTCATCTTGCCCTGATAGGAATACAGCTCGGCGGCAATACGCTTTTCCAGCGTCATGTTTTTATCCATTTTGGAATCTCCCTGTCGTTTTATACATTATTTAGAGGTTTTCTTCGAAGAACCGCCGGGCGTTGCGGTAGAAAATGGCCTCTACCTCGTCCTCGGTGAAGCCCTCGCGGCAGAGTGCGTCGGCCAGCAGCGGGAGCTTGGAACAGTCGTCCATTTCCAGCTTGCCGCCGATGCCGTCGAAGTCACTGCCCAGACCGATGATCTCAATACCGCCCACCTGCTTGAAGTGGGCCGCGTGCTTTGCCATCAGGGCCGTGGTGCTGCGGCAGAGCTTTTCTTCGGGCTGGTTGTCGAGGAAGCCGCTGCAGTAGTTCAGACCCACGAGGCCGCCCTTGTTGGCGAGGGCGCGGATCATCTCGTCGGTGAGGTTGCGGCAGTGGGGTGCCAGGGCGCGGCAGTTGGAGTGGCTGGCCGCAAAGGGGCGGGTGGAGTGCTCCACAATGTCCCAGAAGCCCTTGTCGGACAGGTGGCTCACGTCTGCGATGATGTGCAGACGCTCCATCTCAGCCAGGAACTCGAAGCCCTTCTCCTTCAAGCCCGTCTCGGTGTTGGGGGCGCAGGGCCAGATGTTGTGGCCCCCGCCGGGGACGACGTTGGGGCTGGCAAGCTCGTTCTCGTGGTTCCAGGTCAGAGTCATCATGCGGACGCCCAGCTCGTACATCCGGCGCAGCACGCCGATGCTGCCCTTGCAGCAGCCGCCCTCTTCGATGGTGAGCATTCCGCTGATCTTGCCCTCGGCGGCGTTTTTTCGGATGTCAGAGGGTTGATATACCGGAGCAATATCCTCCGGGTATTTTTCCATGATGCGTTTGAAGACGTCGATTTCTTCCAGCGCCGTCACCAGCGGGTCGGCACCGGGGGTCTTGTCGCCCAGATTGACAAAGGCGGCGAAGCACTGCAGCATATAGTCGCCCTTTTTCAGTTTCTGCAAGTCGATATGCAAATCATTCTGCGCAAAGCTCTTGGGCGTACCCGCCTTTTCGGCGTAGCGCAGCTCACTCAGGGTATCACAATGTAGATCAAAGACTTTCATGGTTATCTCCTTTTAGAAAATACTCCCCACCGCATACAAACACTTCACCAGATCCTCCCGATACAGCGGGTCGCTCGGCTCAAGGCTGTTGATGACCACACCGCCGCTGGCGGCGGCACCGGTGGAGTGGATATACCGCCCTTCGCCCAGATAAAGCGCCACATGGCCGGGGAAGAAGAGCGCATCGCCGGGCTTTTTGTTCTCGAAAGCCACCTCATGCATCGGCCAGCCCTCGATGATCTTTGCGTCGCGGTAGATGAGCACACCACACTGCATATAGGCGCTGCTGACAAGGCCCGAGCAGTCGATGCCCCGGCCCGACTTGCCGCCCCAGCGGTACTCGGTACCCATATACTTCTTTGCCTGCTCACAGACAGCGGCGCGGAAGGCATCTTCACTGCCGCCGTACCAGCGTGCTACAGCTTCTGGCACGAGCTTGTCTGCCGTCGTGTCCAGCGTCTCGGCCAGCGCGTCATTGAAGGCAAGGCCCTCTCTCTGGGAGAAGACCGCCGTCATCTCATATTTCACCGGCTCCAGCGCCACATCCCGGACATAGCCCGTCCGGCCATCCGTCAGCAGGACTTTCGCCCAGCCCTTGTGGGCCTCGGCCTCTTCGGCGGTCTCAGGCTGGCGGCGGAGAACGCCTCCCCGCTCCAATTCCATCATCCGGACGCCCTGCACCTTGGGCAGGCTGAGGACATCCGTAGCGCGGCCCACGAGAACGAGGTCTGCCCCCAGATACTCCCACAGCTCCTCCTCGCGGACAAACTGCAATTCCCGCTGATTCACATAGCCATGGTAACCGTAAAAGCTGACCACTTCGGCCACATCGGGCGGAAGCTGGACGCCCGCAGCGGTCACGCTGCCGGGCGCAGTCCGCACCTGACAGGCCTGCCCATACAGGCCCTCATCTCCGATGGTGGAGACAAGACCCGCCTCGCTCTCTTTGATGGTCTGGGGCAGGTCGTAAATGGTGCCTACCGGCACCGAAAACAATGCGTATTTCATGGTTCGCTCCCTTCCAGCAGCTGCAGCAGCTCATCCGGCCGCATCGAGAGGATGGCACCATCGGCGGTGCCGGTCACGGTGTCGGCCAGCGACTGCTTGGCCTGCTGCAATTCCACGATTTTTTCTTCAATGGTATCCTGTGCAATGAGCTTATACACCTGCACCGGGTTCTGTTGGCCGATGCGGTAGGCGCGGTCGGTGGCCTGATTCTGGGCGGCGACGTTCCACCACGGGTCGTAGTGGATGACGATGTCCGCCGCCGTCAGGTTAAGGCCGGTGCCGCCGGCCCGCAACGAGATGAGGAAAACGCTCACCTCTCCCCCGTTGAACCGCCGGACCAGCTCCGCCCGGACGGGCTTCGGCGTCGAGCCCTGCAGCGTAAAGTGGCTGATGCCCTCGGCGTCCAGACGCTTTGCCAGCAGCTCGAGCATCGAGGTGAACTGGCTGAACAGCAGGATGCGGTGGCCGCCCTCCACGGCGCTGGAGACCAGCTCCACGCAGGCGTCCAGCTTGGCGCTACCGCCCTCCCAGTTGTCTGCGATAAGGCGCGGGTCGCAGCAGATCTCCCGCAGCCGCATGAGGACGGCGAACACCGCCATCTTGTCCTCGGGCTTTGCGGCCTGCAGCTTCTCCCGGGCGTCCACCACAGCGGCCAGATAGAGCTTGCGCTGCTCCTCTTCCAGCTCGATGCGGTAGACATTCTCGGTCTTGGGCGGCAGCTCCTTGAGCACATCCGACTTCATGCGGCGGAGGATGAAGGGGCCGGTCAGCTGATTGAGACGCCGCACGGCGGTCTGGTCTTCCTCCTGCACGATGGGCTTCTCGAACCGGCTGCAAAAGCTCTTGTAGGGCGGCAGATAGCCCGGCATCAGGAAGGAGAAGATGCTCCACAGCTCACCCAGCCGGTTCTCCACCGGCGTACCGGTGAGGGCGAACCGCACCCGGCTGCGCACTTTGCAGACGGCCTTGTATTTCTGGGTGGTGTGGTTCTTGATGGCCTGCGCCTCGTCGAGGATGCAGGCATAAAACTCCTGCCCCTCGTAAAGCGTCTCGTCACGCCGCAGCAAATCGTAGCTGGTCACCACGAGGTCGGCGGCGGGCCAGCTCTCAGCCAGCTCGGCGCGGTGGGCGGCGTCGCCATCCACCACCACGCAGGAGAGTTCGGGCGTGAATTTCTGACACTCCTCGGCCCAGTTCAGCACCAGCGAGGCCGGGCAGACGATAAGGCTGGGCAGAGTCTGGCCGTTCTGCTTCATGGCCAGCAGGTAGCTCAGCACCTGCACCGTCTTGCCCAGGCCCATATCGTCGGCGAGGATGCCGCCCATGCCGTAACCGTCCAGCGTCCGCAGCCAGCGGTAGCCGTCCCGCTGATATTTGCGCAGAGTCTTTTGCAGGGAGGCAGGCGGGGCATACTCGCTGTCCTTGACGGCGTGGAAGCTCCGGCTGATGCGCCGGAAGGCGTCATCCCGGTTGAAGCGCACACCGGTCTGGCCCGACAGCGCCCAGTCGAGGCTGGGCGCACGGTAGAGCGGAAGCTGCGCATGATTCTGGCCCAGCTTTGCGCCGGAGAGTTCCAGCGTTTCGTTCAGTTCGTCCAGCACTTCCAGCGAGTCATCCAGCCGCAGCAATCGGCCATCCCGCAGGCGGTGGTAGCGCTTTTTCTGGTGGAGCGACTTGAGCAGAGCTTTCAGCTCGCTCACCGGGAATTCGCCGGTGTCCACCTCCAAATCAAGCACACTGCCCTGTACCGACACACCCACCGAGATTTTTGGCGGTGCAGCCTGCAAGTCGCGGAATGCATCGCTGAGGTAGACTTCGCCCTCCGCCAGCAGGGCAGGCACACCCTCTTCAAGGAAAGTAACAAGGGTATCCTCGTCGTCTGTGCCATATTCGGCGGGGCTGGTGTCGGTCTGTTGGGTCAGATAAGTTTGGAGCAGCCGCCCGGCCCGACGCTCTGCGCGGGCATCCCTCAATAAATCGGTCGGGGCCGCAAAAGGCGTCACCCGGTCTTCCCCATACAAAAATTCCGGGTGGGCGCGGACGGCCCCCATGTGGGGCGCATCCAGATAAAACTGCACCACCGGCTCCAGCGGTATCTGATTCAAAAGCAGCCGGTCAGGGTCGTCGATGGTGATCTTCCGGCCCAGCTCCGGCAGCACGAAGCTGCAAAACGACACGGCATCCTTGCTGGTGAAAAAGAGTCCGCTGCCACAGAGGGCGTTCAACGCGGGCAGCAGACGGGCCGCTTCGGCTCGTTCCAGCTTCCAGATGGTATCTTCATTATAAAGGTAGCTGTAGTCGAGGCCCTGCAATGTGTATAGACTGGGCTCTACCACGATGTGTACGCCGCCCCTCTTCTTCTCGACCCGCAGCGTCAGCGCGGGCAGACCCTTTCGCAAGGCGTAACCGCCCACCTCGCCCCTCGGCTCATATAATACCACCAGTTCATCCAGCAGCTCACCCGATAGCGGCACACTTCCAGCGGGGCCATTTGCGATGCTGCGGGTCGGGCGGCCTGTGGCGGCTTCCACGCTCTTTACCGTGTCCTGCTGGCGGCGGAGCAGCGTCAGAATTTTCTGTGCCTCGGAGGTAAAGGCGTCCCAGCGGTGGACAAAGGCCAGCGTTTTGCCGTAGCTGACGCTCCGCTCTTTCTCGATAGCCATCAGCAGTTCCGGGATGCTTTTTACGACATACTGCCGCCCGCCGTCCGAAATGCGGAGGCGCAGCAGCGGCGGCTGTCCGGAGTAGTCCAGGATGAGCTCCGGTTCCAGTTCCGCGAAGCCTCGCTGCTGGCCGTCCGAGGCCGTCAGACTCTCCACCTCGGCCAGCGCGTCCTCCTGATAAGCTCGAAGAAGTTCCTGCGCCTGCACATCCGAGACGGGTTCATCGCCTCGCCATTTCCTGCCGAACAGCATCTCGAGACCGGAGACGTAGCTATCCTTCCGGGCTGCGGCTTCTTTAGCAAATTCTGTCCCGCGCTGCACGCCCGGGATGTCCAGCAGTGCCTTCTTTTCCGGTTTTGACTCCGTCTTTTCTTCCGGCTCATCCACCTCATGCAGCAGCAGCGCACCGATGTGCTTGCAGCAGGGACCTTCGCCGTTTTCATTGAAAGGGCAGGTACAGCTGGCGCTGACGAAACTGCCGTTCTGGCGCAGCCACGCCTGGGTCCGGTAGAGGTTCCGACCGCTGCCCCGCACATCGGCGCTCAGATGGCGCACGCCGTTCTCCGCCGTCTCACATTCCAGATCCTGCACCCGGTTCTCATATGCCTTGGCCCGTGCATAAATCGTGCTGCCCAGCAGATAGCGGATCTCTTCTCTGTCCATGTCTCTGCCCTCCCTCTCCCAAGCGTCCTATTGGTTAAGCATACCGCACCCGCCGACCAGATGCAAGAGCTTTGGACGAAAAAAGCAAAAAGAAAACGCTCCAAGATTTCTCTTAGAGCGTTTTGATCAAGTCGGCGAC
>NZ_JBBNIH010000038.1:0-3517 GCF_040094125.1 Faecalibacterium longum | reverse complement strand
TCCAGAGGTAGGGAGGGGGGATTCGAAACACCCCTCCCTACCTCTGGCCCGCGCGGAGCGCAAGCCATTTGACCGAAAAAGAAAACCTGCCCCACGCCGCAGGCGCACCCGCGCGGAGCGCAAGCCTTTATCGTTTCGCCACTGCCATCAGCGCCCGATTCTCGAGCAGAATACGCAGCAGCACCGTATTCACAGCCGTGAGCACCAGCGCATTTGGGATGCGGGCGATGAGCACTGCCCATGCATAGCCGTAAAAGATGTGGAGCGCCAGCGAGTTGATGACCATCGAGCCGACGAAGTGTGCCGCCAGCACACTGCACCACAGCCGGTTGCCGGTGCGCAGATGGGAAAGCTTCTGCCAGCCCAAGCCGCCGACCAGGCCGATGGACGCCGCACCCAGCGTGATGAGCGGATTGATGGCATAGCCAGCCAGCACGCCGCCGATGATGTCGGCCACCATGCCCACGACGAAACCCGCCCACGGTCCAAAGAGGATGCCCGCCAGCAGCACCGGCAGACTGCCCAGATTGAACCGGACAAAGCCGGTGGAGATGCTCAGCACCCGGGAAAAGACGATGCTCATGGCGATGAGCAGGGCCATCGCCGTCAGGGTGCGCACGGAGATTCTGGATTCGTTTTTCATATCAACTGTCCTCCTGTTTTTCAGGAACTGCGGGGGAGCAGAAAGAAACGCCCTCCCCTGTGACAAACCGCACAAAGGAGGGCGTGAGTTCAACAAACTTCACTTCCGGACGACGCCGTGCAGACGGCCTCGCCCGCACCCAAGTCCATGCAGCAGCGGGATGCAGGCCATGCACCGCGGGTCTCCCTTCGTCCGCAGCACAACTCCCCGTTGATGCGGCACTTGACGCGCATGGCCTTACTCTGTTGATACTGTTATTATATGCTTTTTTTCGCCCTGTTTCAATCATGGGATGCAACAGGTTTGCTAAAACAAAGCCGCAGAATTTATCACATATGCTCAAAGTCTTTCTTTTTTGGCCCAAACGTGATAAGATGGGCATGATATTGAAAGGGGCTTTCCCGCCCCGGAAAGGATTTTTCACGATGAAATTCAGTGAGATGACCTATACCCGCCCTGACATCGACGCGCTGCTGGCTCGCTGCAAAGAGCTGACCGCAAAAGCAGCTGCCGCTGACAGCGGCGAGGCCCTTGTGGAGGTTTACTACGAGCAGAGCCGCGCCTTCGCCGACTACAACACGGCGGCCAACCTCGCCAACATCCACTACACCTGCGACACCCGCGACGCCTACTGGAAAGCTGAGCAGGACTTCTTCGATGCCAACGGCCCGGCAGTGTCCAACGCCAGCGTCGAGATCAGCCGCGCCTTCCTCGCCAACCCCCATGTGGACGCCCTGACCGAGGCCTTCGGCTCCACCTGCGTGGCCGGCATGAAGAACGCCGTGCTGGGCATGGATGAGCGCACCGTGGCCCTTCAGCAGGAGTACAACGCCCTCGTCAGCACCTACCAGCAGATCTACGGCGGTGCGCTGGTGGAGTTGGACGGCAAGCAGCTCACCATCCCCCAGCTTGGCCCCTACAAGGAGAGCACCGATGCCGCCACCCGCCGGGCCGCTTATGAGGCCGAGGCCGGTTACTTCGACGCCCACCGCGCCGAGCTGGACGAGCTGTACACCAAAATCGTTAAGAACCTGAACCAGCAGGCTCAGGTGATGGGCTTCCACGACTACAGCGAGCTGTCCTATGTGCGGATGAACCGCATCGGCTACGGCCCTGAGGACATCAAGCGCTTCCGCGACCAGGTAGCCCACGACGTCGTGCCGGAGCTGCAGAAGGTCATCGCTCTCAAGAACAAGCGCACCGGCATCCAGCACCCCACTTTTGCCGACCTGCCGGTGGCTTTCAAGGACGGCAACCCCAAGCCCATCGAGGGCTACGACGCCCGGATGGCCGCAGCCCGCACCATGTACCATGAGCTCAGCCCCGAGACGGCAGAGTTCATCGACTTCATGCAGGACAACGAGCTGTTCGACGTCAAGAGCCGCCCCGGCAAGATGTCCGGCGGCTACATGACCAGCCTGCCCTCCTATAAAGCCCCCTTCATCTTCGCCAACTGGAACAATACTTCCGCTGACGTGGATGTTCTGACCCACGAGTGCGGCCACGCCTTCGAGGGCTATGTGGCTGAGCGCGATCCGAAGATCCCCGCCGACCTCGAATGCCCCGGCATGGAGAGCGCCGAGATCCACTCCATGGCCATGGAGTTCCTCACCGCACCGTGGCACCACCTGCTCTTCGGCAAGGACACCGACAAGTATGCCCTGCTCCACGCCGAAGACAGCTTCCTCTTCCTGGCCTACGGCTGCGCGGTGGATGAGTTCCAGCACATCATGTACCAGAACCCCGATTTGACCCCCGACCAGCGCAACCAGACCTGGCTGGAGCTGGAGCACAAGTACCGCCCCTGGATCGACTTTGACGCTCTGCCCTTCTATGGCCGCGGTGCAGGCTGGCAGCGTCAGCTCCACATCTACGAATGCCCCTTCTACTATATCGACTACTGCCTGTCCACCATGGCCGCTCTGCAGTTCTTCCTGCTGAGCCTCCATGACCAGAAAGATGCATGGGAGCGCTATCTGCGCCTCGTCCGCCGTGCCGGCACGGCCAGCTACACCGAGCTGTGCGAGACCGCCGGTCTGCAGGTGCCGTTCAACGACGGCTCCATCAAGGCCATCGCCCAGCAGATGAGCCAGTGGATCGCAGAGCATCAGGTCTGACTTGAAAATATTGCCGTCTTTTTGTATTATATAGGTATATCATGCCATCTGCGGCAAAAGGAGCGGTACTTATCATGTCAGAAAAGAAAACCAGCGGCATCAAGAATTTCTTTGAAGAGTTCAAAGCCTTCGCCATGCGCGGCAATGTGCTCGACATGGCAGTTGGTGTGGTCGTCGGCTCGGCTTTCACCGCGATCGTCAACTCTCTGGTAAACGACATCATCTCCCCCATCATCGGTCTGTTCTTCAACGCCGATTTCTCGGATGTCGTCATCCAGATCGGCGATGTTGGCATCGGCGTCGGTGCTTTCCTCAACGCCATCATCAACTTCCTCATCGTGGCCTTCGTGCTGTTCGTGACCATCAAGGCCATCAATATGCTGCACAAGAAGCCCGTGGAAGAGCCGAAGGAGCCCACCACCAAGAAATGCCCCTACTGCCAGAGCGAGATCTCTATCAAGGCTGTCCGCTGCCCCCACTGCACTTCGAAGCTCGAGGGCTTCCCCGAAGCAAAGCTGTAATTTTCCCTGTTTTCTCCCCGGCGCTGTCCGCTCTTTGGACGCCGCCGGGGCTTTTTTGTACCCTTTTTTCGGGGCGCAGAAAAGAAAATCAGAATTTTTTCGAAAAAAGTATTGCTTTTTCGGGCGAGTCATGGTATTATATCAGAGTCGTCACGACGCAACAGAATATGGACGGTTAGCTCAGCTGGTAGAGCATCTGCTTGACGTGCAGGAGGTCACAGGTTCGAGTCCTGTAC
>NZ_JBBNIH010000037.1:0-1097 GCF_040094125.1 Faecalibacterium longum | reverse complement strand
TCGGGAAATATCCATGTCCACATCGTAATCGGCAGCATCCGAACACGAGAGGTGGAACGCAAGCCCTATATGCAGAAGCCTCGCGATTGGCGCGAGGGCATGAAGCACTCCAGCACAGCCCAGACCATGCGACACCTCCGTGTCGAAGTCATGGAGCTGTGCGAGGGTGCTGGTCTGTACCAGATCGACCTGCTCAACGGCTCCAAGGAGCGCGTGAGCGAAGCTGAGTATTGGGCGCGTAGACGCGGCCAGTTGAAACTTGATCGTGAAAACGCAGCCCTCACCGCAGCTGGACAGCAGCCTCGGCAGAAGAAGTTTGAAACCGTGAAAGACACTTTACGGAAACAGATTTCTTCAGTGCTGTACCGTGCCACGAGCTTTGAAGAATTTTCTGACAAGCTCATGCAACAGTATGGCATCACGGTTAAGGAAAGCCGTGGACAGCTTAGCTATCTGCCCGCTGGCAGAACGAAGTTCATCCGAGCGAAGCATCTCGGTGACAACTATGACAGCGATGCCGTACTCGCCACCCTGACCGCAAATGCCGAACGCAAGCACACGGTTACGCTGAAATCTAATAAAATCGGGAAACTGATTGACATTCAGGCAAGGCTGACTGAGGGCAAGGGCATTGGCTACGAACATTGGGCGAAGAAATTCAACCTCAAAGCTATGGCACAAACTCTGATCCTCTTGCAGGAGAAAGATTTGCTCAACGAGGATGATCTGAACCAGCGCATCGCCGAACTGGAAACCAAGTATCACGACTCGCTGGCGGTGGTGAAAGACCTCGAAAGCTGCATGAAGGCCAACAAAGAGCTGCGCTATCATGTCGCAGCCTATACCAGCACCAAGAATGTCGCACAGCAGTTAAAGACCGCCAAGCGACCCGTAGCCTTTGAGGAGCAGCACCGTGCAGAACTGACAGCGTACCGGGCGGCAGCAGCCTATTTCAAGGCAAACAACATCACAAAGCTGCCCAGCCCGAAAGAGCTGGAAGCCGAGTATGCGCAGCTGGCATCCGAAAAGGCAAAGTTCTACGAGCAGTACAAGGAAGCTAAAGAGGAACTGCTCAAACTGAAAACCGCAAAGCAGAA
>NZ_JBBNIH010000036.1:0-3643 GCF_040094125.1 Faecalibacterium longum | reverse complement strand
GGATAGAAATCCCCCAAGCGTGTGGTAGCTGCGATAGAGGTACTGTCGCCCTCCTCGCGGAGGGCGTGGATAGAAATTAAGCTGAACAGCGTGATCTCTAGCATGGCGGCAGTCGCCCTCCTCGCGGAGGGCGTGGATAGAAATTGGGCAGCACCGCAGCTTCCGGCGACACGCTGACCGTCGTCCTCCTCGCGGAGGGCGTGGATAGAAATAATTCGTGACAGGCAGCTTTCCGCGTTCCAACTGGGGGTCGCCCTCCTCGCGGAGGGCGTGGATAGAAATATGCACCGGGAGAGCAGCACATAGACCGAATCGAAGTCGCCCTCCTCGCGGAGGGCGTGGATAGAAATTCACCACGAGTGTAGGCAGTGAGCTTGCCCTCCCGTCGCCCTCCTCGCGGAGGGCGTGGATAGAAATTAAGACAGCAATTTTCCCCTTGAAAAACGGGCTGGAGTCGCCCTCCTCGCGGAGGGCGTGGATAGAAATCCTCTACACTCGTGGTCTCTGACGACGGCACGGTGTCGCCCTCCTCGCGGAGGGCGTGGATAGAAATCGCGTCAGCGTGGAGCGCGGCGCAAGCGGCGAGGGTCGCCCTCCTCGCGGAGGGCGTGGATAGAAATTTCTGGACGATTCTCACGAGAAGGTCGTGCTCGAGTCGCCCTCCTCGCGGAGGGCGTGGATAGAAATTTGCGGTACATCTCAGCGGTCAAGGTGGTCTGGTGTCGCCCTCCTCGCGGAGGGCGTGGATAGAAATCCTCCTTTACTCGCTCACTTCGGTGGCGAAACGGGTCGCCCTCCTCGCGGAGGGCGTGGATAGAAATATTGTGCCGCTGGAGCAGGTCATTTACTGCCGCGTCGCCCTCCTCGCGGAGGGCGTGGATAGAAATTTGTCTGCCGTGGAAACTACCGGGGCCGCCTGCTGGTCGCCCTCCTCGCGGAGGGCGTGGATAGAAATCACGGGAGCGCGTTGTACGCCGCTCGCGTCTCCTGTCGCCCTCCTCGCGGAGGGCGTGGATAGAAATTCGGTGCAATAATTGACCGCGTCGTCCGGCCACGTCGCCCTCCTCGCGGAGGGCGTGGATAGAAATCTGAACAAGGCCGCAAAGCGCGGCACGGCCATCCAGTCGCCCTCCTCGCGGAGGGCGTGGATAGAAATCTGTGGTTCTGGGGCATGAAGAACGCCGATGAGGTCGCCCTCCTCGCGGAGGGCGTGGATAGAAATATATTGTCTCTCATAAGGTTTTACCTCTCTTTCGTCGCCCTCCTCGCGGAGGGCGTGGATAGAAATTTCACGCTCCCATAAGGGCTGCTGCGTGTGTACCGTCGCCCTCCTCGCGGAGGGCGTGGATAGAAATTGTGTCCTGTGTTGGTACATGGTCATCGTCATAAGTCGCCCTCCTCGCGGAGGGCGTGGATAGAAATATCCATGCTTGGCTCAAGCTCGGTACGCTTGTATGTCGCCCTCCTCGCGGAGGGCGTGGATAGAAATTGCGCAAACGGAGCCGGGATGCTTATATGGGCATGTCGCCCTCCTCGCGGAGGGCGTGGATAGAAATACCGCTGCGGTGGACGACAATACCGTGACCTACGTCGCCCTCCTCGCGGAGGGCGTGGATAGAAATATCGACAATGTGTTGGGCGCTGACTACATCACCCGTCGCCCTCCTCGCGGAGGGCGTGGATAGAAATTCTCCGAGGTTGAGCAGGGCGTCTGGTCCGGTGTCGTCGCCCTCCTCGCGGAGGGCGTGGATAGAAATTTCGCCTGAACTGCTGCGGTATAAGTCTTTGCGGGTCGCCCTCCTCGCGGAGGGCGTGGATAGAAATAGTTCAGCAGGCATTGTAGTTCCTCCTCTTACAGGTCGCCCTCCTCGCGGAGGGCGTGGATAGAAATCACAGCCAGATCCGCCACCTTGTCCCGAACACCGGTCGCCCTCCTCGCGGAGGGCGTGGATAGAAATCAGTCTGGTTGGTGCTTTGTCGAAGTCGGTCACATGTCGCCCTCCTCGCGGAGGGCGTGGATAGAAATATCTCTTTAATGGTCATGCGCCTTTTAAGCTTCGGTCGCCCTCCTCGCGGAGGGCATGGATAGAAATTCGTATTACATTGAGCACTGACCCGAGCGTTGATTGGTCGCCCTCCTCACGGAGGGCGCAGGTAGAAATCGACACAAAAATATGGTAAACTCTTATTAAGTTGTTGCCATGCGCTCTCTAAGGAACCGAGTATTTTGACCTATAATTCCGTCTCTTAAAGACGTTAGTTAAAATCAATTTGTGTTCCCCGGTGCATTCTTCGACTTGAAGTCGCTCCTATTTGAGGGGTGTGGATAGAATAACATAATAATCATATCGCGGTTCTCAAAGGCGTAACCAAGACGTCCTCTTCACCGAGGGCGCAGATAGAAATTGTCACAACCACGCCGGTCTTTTCAGCATCAAGGTTGCCCTCCCCGCAAAGGGTACGGATAGAAATCAGTTTCCACCTCGAATCGGGCATCGCCACAATTTTTCCAAAAAGGAGTTTTCCATGCATACCGTTTCCCTTACCCATCAGCTCGTCACCATCCAGGACGACTTTGACCTCGACAAAATCATCGAAAGCGGCCAGTGCTTCCGGCCGCAGAAACTGGCCGACGGGCGCTACCGTTTTCTTTCCGGCGGCGCACTCCTTTATCTGACTCCGCTGGGCGCTGGGCAATACGACGCTGCATGGTATGGCTCAGATTGGGAGTGCTGGGCCAACTACTTTGATTTGGGCCGGAACTATGCCGCGCTGCGGTGCAGCTTGGCGGGACAGAGCAGCTATCTGGACAAATCGCTCGAATTTGGGCAGGGCATCCGAATCCTGCATCAGGACCCATGGGAAATGCTCATCACCTTTCTTATCTCCCAGCGCAAGAGCATTCCGGCCATCCGCACCGCCGTAGAACGCCTTGCCCGGTGCTGCGGCGAACCGCTCAGTGCCGAAGGCGATGAAGTCTTCCTCTTCCCCACCCCGCAGCAGCTCTGCGGCCTCTCTGGGGCGCAGCTGATGGGCTGTGGTCTGGGCTACCGCACCCGTTACATCCAGAACGCTGCCGCACAGGCTTCCAGCGGCACACTCGACCTCGGTGCTCTGGCAGCGCTGCCCGACGACGCTCTCTTTTCCCGCCTCCTCGAGCTGGACGGCGTCGGCAAAAAGGTAGCAAACTGCGTCTGCCTCTTTGGCTATGGCCGTACCGCGATGGCTCCCATTGATGTTTGGATACAGCGACTCATTGATGAGGAATTCGGCGGCCGCGACCCTTTTCCTTCCTATGGTCAGCAGGCTGGCATCGTACAGCAGTACCTGTTCTACTACAAGCGCAGCACCCGCCGCAGTGTCGCTCACAAAAAATAAAAAAGTTATTGACAACTCTCCTTTTGGCTGGTATAATAATATGCGTCGTCAGGAATGACACGCCAGCTATGGGGGATTAGCTCAGCTGGGAGCCCGGTTGGTATCAAAACACACCCCCAGTCAGATAGTCCTGCGACAATCAAATTCCCAACAAAAAACTCCATCCAAGAGGTTCGCTTCTTGGATTTTATGGGGGATTAGCTCAGCTGGGAGAGCGCTTGCATGGCATGCAAGAGGTCAGCGGTTCGATCCCGCTATTCTCCAC
>NZ_JBBNIH010000035.1:0-566 GCF_040094125.1 Faecalibacterium longum | reverse complement strand
GGCACACGAAAAAGGAATGGCTATTCACTTGTAGCTTTCTCTGAACTTCTCCGTCACTATGGCGTCGATGTCAGTGACAAGGGAATCAGCAAATGGGAAAAAGGATACACCACTCCCAGCATCTATCAACTGGTTGCAATCTGTCACGCATTGAACATCAAGGAAGGACCTTCCTACTTTACAAAGAACTTTCAGAAACCCGCCCTTCTAAATGATATAGGGCAAAAAAAAGTTGCCGAGTACGAAATGGACTTGATTGCATCCCGGCGCTACCAGCCAGACACAGAAGAGCCTGCGGAAATCGACTATATAATGATGCCGGTGTCAGAGCTGCCAGTATCGGCAGGTCTAGGAGCTTTTCTTGAGGGTGAAATGTTCCAGCACATACAAGTGCCTGCCAGTAGCGTTCCGGCTGGTGCCGAGTTCGGGATATACGTTAGCGGTGATAGTATGGAGCCACGTTATCATAGCGGACAAATCGTATGGGTAAAGCGCTGCGAAGAACTTGAATGCGGGGATATCGGGATATTCGTATATGATGACTGTGGATATCTGAAAAAATACGA
>NZ_JBBNIH010000034.1:0-2162 GCF_040094125.1 Faecalibacterium longum | reverse complement strand
AGTCTGCCGCAGAGCAGGAAAACGCCCATGAAGCAGACGAATGAACGGCTTTGTGCGCTGGCACAGAAAGGCGATGCAACTGCGCTGGACAGCCTGATCGACAACAACAAGTCCTTTATCGGCAAGGTGGCGAATGACCTTTTTCGCAGCATGAATCTGGCACAGGCTGGCCTGAACCTTGACACGGACGATTTGAAACAGGCGGGCAATCTGGGCTTATGGAAAGCTGTGCCGAAGTTCGATGCAGCGCGCGGCATGAAGTTCCTGACTTATGCGGCTCCTGCCATCCGCAACGCCATGATGGACATGGTTCGGGATGCCTTTACTGCTTTTGAGCAGCGGATGGTGACGGAGGATAAGGACGGTATCTGTTACCAGCGTGTTTCGCTGGACGATGTTCTGCCGGAAGAGGAACAACTACGGCGCATTGAAGCCATAGCCGACCCTTATGCCATGCAGCCGCAGAGTATTATGGAAGAACAGGAATTACGCCGGGAACTGTATTATGGCCTGAAACGGCTGACCCAACGGGAGCAGACCTATCTGCTGTACCGCTATGGCTTCACCGATGGCGAGGAACATCTGCTGATCGGCACGGCGATATACTTTCACCTGACAAAAGGCCGCGCCCAAAAGACCGAGGAACAGGCCATGGATAACCTGTGGCTGGAACTGCCGTGGTGGTTTATCTGAATGAAAAGAAAAAATCGTGATTGTGCTACAAGCTTTATGGGGATTTATGTGCAACTATACGATTTTGAGAAATTTTGTAGACGGATGAAACAAAATAGGATTAAATCTAAGTATCTAAGGAACGTTGATTTCACGGAGCCGCTGATTACCGACTGTAGGATTTGAGGAGGATGCCGTTTTATGAAAATTACACGAGATAAAATGTTTTTTTCAAAAGATCTTATTCATACAATGGCATATGTCGGAATGTTCGTGGCGGCAATTATATCGGTTGGAGCGTGTAAGTCTGGTATTTGGGTGGCTGCGATATTAGCATGGATTGTAGCAGGTATAATTATCGGATTGGCGATTATTTCTGACTATAAAAAGGCAGAACTTTTGAAAAATGGAACAAGAATCATCGGAAAGGTTACAGCAACAAAACGGGTACATATAAAATTTCATATGAGTACCTACCACCTTGCCGATGAGGATGTAATCTATCCATATGTGGTACATTATCAGTATAAAGTTAAAGGTGAAACCTATAATGGAAAGTCGCAGTGGTTTTGGTTCAATCCATGTATTCCGAAAGGGGCACCAATAAAAATTCTAGTAGACCCAAAGAATCCGGCCCGAAGTACAGTTCTCAAACCAGAAAGCTAAAGATGGCTTTCAATCGAGGTAAAACAAAAAGTTTATCCTTATAGCGTGTTTATTTAAAAGAAGATTGCGATTGTGCTACAAATTTTCAGGAAGTTTATGTGCATCTATACGATTTTGAAAAATTTTGTGGACAAACGAAATAAATCAGGCTTAAATTTCGTTATCTAAACAAAAAAGCAAGGCGGGAAGGTTTGATGATTTGTAAAAAATGAGGGCATAAAAATAAAGTAGGCGTTTGATATTTCCAGCAATGTGGGCAGTAGTGAAAGAAGGTATAGAAAATGAAGAAAACTTTATATACATTTTTGGTTTGGAATTTTCTGTTGTTTGTAGCTGGTTTAAGTGATATTGTTTTTTATAGAAATCTTACATCGGTAGAAGGTATGACAATAAGCTGGACCCAGCCAGCGCTTGTAAGTATTACTTCATTTTTAATATTGCTTTCAATATATTATGGGATGCACCAGCTCCTTTTCGGGAAAAATTTTTATTTGAAACTGGAAATCAAGCAGGAAGACATAGATAAATTGCGAAATTCAATTTATGATTTTCTGAAAAAAGGCGAAATTGACCCCGAAAAATTGCAGCAACACTTGAAGTGTTTGATAATTGCTGAAGTTGTTTTGTGGGGTGGATTCATCGTTTACTTATTTATATCAAAGGGCTACTAATTTTCAATTCTAATAATGGGGTAAAGTGGTACGAATGAAAAAGATACAGAACTTTTTCTCGACGATTTTGCAAAAGCTGTGGAAAAGTTCGATAACTATCGTTTAGCATTAAAAACTACGGAAGCTTTACGCTGAAAGCTGTAACTTTAAGCA
>NZ_JBBNIH010000033.1:0-1310 GCF_040094125.1 Faecalibacterium longum | reverse complement strand
AGGTCTACGCCGCCGACATGGAAGATCTGCGGCAGCGTCTGGATGAACTGATTGACATTGGCAAGCAAATTCTTTCCAAGCTGGCAGAGCTATAAAAATTCCCGCAGTTGGAGGACTGCGGGTGTACATATAATGCTTGACATCCTTGCAACGTAGTAGTCGATACCTTTATAATAAGGGCGAACAGAAAGGAAGTGCTTGATATGATGTCTATGCTGAAGAAAACTGTTCTTTTCCCGATTTCTCTCTTTGTGGCGTTTCTAGCTCTGATGGCAAAGTGGCTGCTAACCCTGTCCAGCTATGTAGTTGCTCCGCTGATGCTCTACATCTTCGGCTGCGGCATCTACACTGTTTACCGTCAGACTTGGAATCAGTTCTTTATCCTGCTGGTAGCCGAGTTCATCTGCTTCATCCTCTTTTTCGGTGCAACTGCCATCACCGAGGGCATCGGGCGTTTCAGTGAGTGGCTTGCAGAACTGTGAGGGATGCTATGAGCAAACAGAGGATAGAGGATTGTTATTTTGAACACAACAGCACGATTTTTTCTGAGATGCTGGGTGAGGATGAAGAGTATCTGCGACTGAAAAAAGCCAAACGAGCAGCTGAGGAAGCCTTGCAGAGCGTTATCAGCAAAGAAGCGTGGAATCAATATCTCGCCTTAGATGAAATCTGCAATGAGTTGGAATGCGCCAGATACAAGGCAATGTATCTGGCGGGTGCTGCCGATTACGAAAAATTATCCAAATGATCTCAATGCCGCCTCCGGGCGGCATTTTTTCTTTGCAATAGGGGGTGATGATGCTGGCAGCAACACGGCTGATTGCGCTGCACAAAAACAAGGGCATGACCGTTGCGGCCTGCCTGAAAAATCGCACGGACTATATTGAAAACCCGGACAAGACCGAGCAGGGGCAGTATGTCAGCAGCTATGCTTGCAGCGCCCTGACAGCAGATGAAGAATTTATGCTTACCAAGCGGCAGTATGATCTCGTAAACGGACGCAGGCAGAAGAGTGATGTAATCGCTTATCAGATACGGCAGTCCTTCCGTCCGGGGGAAATCACCGCAGAGGAGGCTAACAAAGTAGGCTACGAACTGGCCATGCGTTTTACCAAGGGCAAGCACACCTTTGTGGTGGCAACGCACACAGACCGGCAGCACATCCACAACCATGTGATCTTCAACTCTACGGCACTGGATGGCACCAAAAAGTTCCGGGATTTTTTCTTTTCAGCGTTGGCAGTGCAGCGGTTGAGTGACCTGATTTGCTTAGAGCACCAGTTGTCCGTCATTGAAAAGAAGCCCTACCG
>NZ_JBBNIH010000032.1:0-5135 GCF_040094125.1 Faecalibacterium longum | reverse complement strand
CGGGGCTCTGCCCCGCGCCCCGAAGCTCTGGAGATATAAATTATTCCCCGTCGCCAGTTATTCCGTAGCATAGCCGGGAAAATCAGTCAAGGGCAGCGCCGCCGCAGGCGGTGCCAGAGGCACCCTTGACGGATTTCTCCCGGTTATGCTTTTTCCCGGTCAAGCGACGGGGATATAAATTCTCCAGAGCCGTTCCCCTTCCCGGGGGAAGGGGCGGAGGGGTTGGGCGAACTCTTGCTTTTCCCTAAACCAAAACAGAAATGGAGGCTCAACCAATGAAACGACCTTTAGCATACCTGACTGCCGCATGGAGCGGCGAGCCGGATGTTGATATGGAGCTGGCGGCCCACTACTGCCGCCTTGCTTATGAGGCGGGCTTTTCCCCGATCTGCCCGCTCTTGTACCTGCCGCTGTTTTTGAATGACAGCGTTCCCGAGGAACATAAGGCCGGGATTGATATGCGCCGGGATATGCTGCGGCGCTCCCATACCCTGATTGTCTGTGGCAGCGTTGTGGACGAGGATGTAAAAAACGATATTGCGGTTGCCGGACGGCTGGGCATTGCGGCGACAACGCTGGAAGGGGTGCTTGCCGTGAAGGGACACGGCACCCCGGGCTATGCCGGACATTAAGCTGGGGAGCCTTTTCGACGGGATTGGCGTGTTCCCTCTGGCTGCTTCCCGGTGCGGTATCCGTCCGGTCTGGGCCAGCGAGATTGAAAAAGCGCCCATCTCCATAACCAAAAGGCACTTTCCCGACATGGTGCATTTGGGGGATATTACGAAGGTGGACGGCGGGAAAATCCCGCCGGTCCATGTGATAACCTTCGGCTCTCCCTGTCAAAACCTTTCTCTGATCGGCAACCGCTCCGGCCTTGCCGGGGCAAAATCCAGCCTGTTTTATCAGGCGTTTCGTATCATACAGGAAATGAGGGATGCCACTGATAACCTATATCCAGCTATCGCTGTTTGGGAAAACGTCATGGGAGCGTTTTCTACAAATGACCGGATGGATTTTAGAGCCGTCCTATCCGCCTTCTCGGACACCGAAGTTCCAATGCCTCCTTCTGGAAGATGGGGAAACGCCGGAATGGTGCGAGGGGGAACGCCTGATGTGTGCTGGCGGCTCATGGACGCCCAGTATTGGGCAGGCTCCCGAAGGCTGGCACGAAGGCAGCGGATTTTCGTCGTGGCGGATTTTGGAGGCAGACGTGCCGCAGACATACTATTTAAGCCCCGTCCAATGCTCCCACTTCCTCCGCCTTGCGGAGAGGGCGGGCGGGCCGCCGCCGAAGGAGATCGAACAGCTTCTTTTGAAACAGGGCGGCAGATACCAGTCATCCACCCCTTTCAGTGCTTCCGTATGCGGGGAGCGGCAAAAAGGCAGGAAGAAACGGCCTTCCGAAACAGCTTCGGATTACCAACTGACCCTTTTCCCACTCTTTTAGCCAGTGATGTAACGCCCTTTGCCTTCTGGTATGAGGGCGACCCGGAGGGCGGCTGTATCCGTTTTCTGACGGAAACAGAAAGTGAACGGCTGATGGGGCTGCCGGAGGGCTGGACAAAGTACGGGGCGGACGGCATGGAGATCCGGCCTCTGCAACGCTACAAGGTGCTGGGAAATGCGATTGCCCTCCCTTGTGCCGATTACATTATGGCCGGGATCTATGAGGTGCTGGCTGACCGGGCCGGAAAGGAGGAATGAGCCCATGTTTGAAGCCTATATAACCAATACAGCCCTATACCCCTTAATGGGGATTGAGGTAGGGACAACGGTACATTTCCCCACGACGACACAGGAGTTGCAGGCCGCCCTTGCCAAAATCGGGATAGACGGGAAACGGTACAGCGAAGTATTCTTTACCAGCTTTGACAGTGATGTGCTGGGGCTCTACGATCATCTCTACGAATGTGAGAACATCGACGAGCTGAACGAGCTGGGCCACGCCCTGCTGGAAGTACGGGATAAGGGCGGACTGGAAACCTTTGAAGCCGCTCTTGTCTTGGGAAACCACACAAGGAGCGTGAAGGATTTGATAAACCTGACGCAGAACCTTGACCTTTACCGCTTTTACCCGGATATTTCCGATGATGAAGGGCTGGGCCGTCTTTACGCCGACGAGCTTGGGACTATCGACATACCGGAGCACATTCAGAACTACTTCGATTATGAGGCATACGGGCGGGATGTGCGTATCAACGAAGGCGGCGTATTCGCTCCCGGTGGGTATGTGTCGGCAGTCCCGGAGGGCTTCAAGGAGTATTACCACGGGCCGCAGGACATTCCGCCGGAACACCGGATATTTGCCTATCCTGAAAAGGCCGAGCCTGTCCACTCCATTCTCGCTGCACTCAAACGGTTTCAAGAAGCCCCACCCGCTCCGAAAAAGGACAAGGCGGGGCCTTCCCATGAAGAACGGTAAGACTTCGGGCCAGCATGGCCCGAAGCATAAAGGAGGTGCATACCATCAACTATTACCCTATCAATGAAGGAGCCGCCCGCCGGGCAAAAGAAATGAACAGCTTTTCCGACTACAAGGAAGGGAGCGCAACGGCGGAATACAGGGCAATGGTGGACAAGGCCGCCGCCATAGCGGAAAAGCAGAAATCCCGGGTGGACCCCATGTACCATGAGAAGATCGACCATCTGTTAGACACCTACGCCCGCAAGCTGGCCGAAAACATGAACCAAGGCTTTGCCATTGACGCGAGGGTTCCCTCTGTGATGATCGCCGGGCCTTCCAATTTCCCGGTGGGAAAGAAGGAAAAACAGAACCGGGCGCGGGACAGCAACATGGAGGAATGGCGGCATATTCAAGGGCTGCTGGATAAGATACGCAGCACCGGCATGGGCGGGATCAGCGCCGATGACCCGGCAGCGATTGAAAAGCTCCAGAAGAAGCTGGACGGGCTGGAACGCTCCCAGCTCATTATGAAGGAGGTCAACGCCTATTACCGCAAGCATGGCAAGCTGGACGGCTGTGCGCTGCTGTCGCCGGACCAGATTGAAAAGCTGAAAGCAAGCATGGCGTCAAGTTGGCGAAGCGACCCGAGGCCCTTTGAAAGTTACCAGCTAACCAACAACAATGCGGAGATCCGCCGGGTAAAGGCCCGTATCGAACAGCTTTCCAAACAGGCACAGCAGGAATTTTCCGGCTGGGAGTTCGATGGGGGTCGTGTGGAAATGAACCGGGAGGACAACCGCTTGCAGGTGTTCTTTGACGGAAAGCCTGACGCGGACACCCGGGCCGAGCTGAAAAGCAGCGGCTTTCGTTGGGCTCCCAGCGTGGGCGCATGGCAGAGGCAGCTCACGGACAACGCCATCCGGGCGGCTGACCGTCTGGAATGTATCAAGCCGCTGTCCGGCGAAAAGCCCTCCCAACTTCAAAAGAAGCCCTCTATCTTGCAGACCATGCGGGAACAGGACGAAAAAGTCCAGACGGAGCCGGAAAAGAAAGCTCCGTCCGGCAGAGATGCCGAGCGGTAAGCCTCGGGCCACATTGGCCCGAGGTTTTCTGTTCCCCGAGATTGTACGGGGGCCTCCCGGATAGCGGGAACCCCGACGGAAAGGAGGTTTTATGCAGGAAGAAGTAAACCAAAAAACGGTTGCCCTTTCGATCAGGACAACGAAGCTCACGGGAAAAGTGCTGGCTGCCGCTCTTGGGAAGGTAGCGCGGGCACTGCAAAAGCACCACCGGAAGGCGCTGACCCCGCAGGGACGCCAGAGCGTGAAAAAGCTGATGAACCACTATGGCGGCAAAAGTGCCATGCCCTATGTGGGAGCTCCAAAGGATTTTGACCGGATCGCGAAGAAGTTCCATGTGGACTACGCTTTCCATAAAGTGAGCCCCGGTCATTACCTACTGTTTTTCAAAGCCAATCAGGCGGACGCTATCACGGCGGCCTTCCAGAAGTACAGCGCAAAGGTGCTGAACAAAGAGCAGGACAAGGCTTCCATCCTCGGCCAGCTTCGGAAATTCACGGAGCAGATCAGGACGCAGGCAAAGGAAAAGCAGCGGACCAGAGAGGCGGTGAAGGACGGACGTTGAGTGACAAGATCAGAAAATATGTGCTCCCAAACCTGCCGTACCTCTTTGTGTTCTGGTTCTTCTCCAAAATCGGGACGGCCTACCGGATCGCCCCCGGCACAGACTTCGGGACAAAGCTCATGGGGATGCTCGATACCTTCCCCAAAGCCTTTGAAACCTACTGGCCGGGGCTGGGCGGTATTGACCTGCTGGTGGGCCTTGCCGGTGCGGCTGGGGTGTATCTGCTGATACAGTCAAAGATCAGGCAGGCGAAAAAATTCCGGCGGGATGCGGAGTACGGCACCGCCCGCTTTGGAACAAAGGAGGATATAAAGCCGTTTGTAGACCCTAAATTTCAGAACAATGTCATTCTGACCGGGACGGAGTTCCTGACCATGAACACCCGTCCGAAAATACCCGCCAATGCCCGGAACCTAAACGCCTGTGTCATCGGCTCGTCCGGTTCGGGTAAGACAAGGTTCTGGCTGACCCCGCAGCTCCTTCAAGCCCATTCCTCGTATGTGGTGGTAGACCCGAAGGGCGGCACCCTCGACCAGTGCGGGCGGTTCCTGCAACGGGAGAAATACAGGGTGCGGGTGTTCAACAGTATCGACTTTTCAAAATCCATGCACTACAATCCGCTGGCCTATATCAAGACGGAAAGCGATGTTTTGAAATTCGTTACTGCTCTGATCGCCAACACCAAAGGCGACGGCAAGGAGGGCGACGAGTTCTGGACCAAAGCCGAAACCCTCTTGTACTGCGCCCTTGTGGCCTACATCGTGTTTGAGGGGCCGGAGGAAGAACGCAACATGAATACGCTGGTGGAAATGATAAACAGCATGGAAGTCCGGGAGGATGACGAAACCTTCAAAAATGCGGTGGACTATATGTTTGACGGGCTGGAACGCCGCAGCCCCCAGCACTTCGCCGTGAGGCAGTATAAGAAATACAAGCTCGCCAGCGGCAAGACAGCCAAAAGCATTTTGATTTCCTGCGGTGCAAGACTGGCTCCCTTTGATATTCCCCAGCTTCGGGAGATCATGTCTTATGACGAACTGGAGCTGGATAAGCTGGGGGATGAAAAATCAGCGCTGTTCTTTCTTAT
>NZ_JBBNIH010000031.1:0-954 GCF_040094125.1 Faecalibacterium longum | reverse complement strand
AGAAAAGATACGTCGAAGTGGACGTTCGTTTTACTCCTGATGGCAAGATCCGCCCTCTTGCCATAAACTATGACAAGGCTCACACTTATGGAATTGATCGTGTCTTGGCAGTCAAACACGGGACATCACGCCTAGGCGGAAAAGGTCACTGCTTCACCTGCCTGATTTGCGGTCAGAAGCGGAATCTTTGGCTTGAACAGGGCAAGTGGTTTGTGGAAGCCTACTGTTCCGTGCCGGAAAGCTGTGCTTCGTAATGGCAAAATACTTATCCCGCACAGACCTTTCGCACATAGCGGGCAGGTATATCGAGCAGTACTATAACTTTTTCGGAATTAGCAAGGATGCCCCAGAACCCATTGACCCGGAACGGCTCGCAAGTTCTGTTCTTGGGCTGAATGTGAAAATGCTGCCGTTATGCAGCGATGGCAGTGTCCTAGGACTGACTGTTTTCCAGAAATGCGGTTTTACCGTAACCTTGGGGGACGGAACAAAGCTTGTAGAGGTGTTCATGCCGAAGGACGTCGTAATCGATTCCGCCCTTGCGGCAGACAGCTGCACCGGATGCCGGAATTTCACGATAGCGCATGAAGCGGCACACCATATTCTGGCTGACCAGTTTCCGAACGACTACGGAAAAGCAGTCAAGTGCCGTGGGCACATTGCCTATCGGGAACGAAACGGACAGCCCTCATGGGAAGAATGGCAGGCGAACACCCTTGCAGCGGAGCTGCTGATGCCAACATTTCTGGTCAACGCCGAAATAAAACGTGCAGCGCTGTGCCTGCCAAACGGAATCCTGTACAAATCCGCATCGGACCCGAACTATGAAAAAATTTTGGAGATGGCTGCACGGATGGGAGTATCGTGGTCTGCGATTAGGATCAGATTACAGCAGATGCAGATCATCAACGGCAAACCCATCCACTGCCACCCATTAGACGTCATTCGATTTGG
>NZ_JBBNIH010000030.1:0-1139 GCF_040094125.1 Faecalibacterium longum | reverse complement strand
AGGATCAGATTACAGCAGATGCAGATCATCAACGGCAAACCCATCCACTGCCACCCATTAGACGTCATTCGATTTGGAGAATAATATGACTTGGTCAAATAATCGCTCTTTTAAGAGTAAACCGCTGAACAATATACAGCAGGCACAATTCAGCATTGGCTGGAGGTTTTGTCCGGTTTGCGGACACAAGCTCTACCAAAAAACTGAGAGCTGTTCAGGCTCTATCAGCATAAAGTGCCTCAAGTGCGGCAACGTAGCAACCGTTGACTTAGCCTACCGCAGGCGCTGACTTTTTAGACAAAACACAATTTCAAAAATCGGGTGCATTGCACCCTGAATATGGACTGTTCGTCACCGAGCAACGGGCCATTGCCGCAAGGCAATGTATGAAACGTGCACCAAATAGCCGGGCAACAGCTGATAGAGTGATTCTGCTTTTAGAACCGCTCTGTTAGTTGGTTGTCCGGCTATTTTTTAGCCTTCAGGAAGCCTGCTCCCGCAAAAAGGAGCAGGCTTTATGTTTGTCCGTTTTTCGTGGATGCCCCAAGCGGCGAAATATCCGTAGCCTTCCAAATTTTCGACTTTTTACGCTTTATCGAAAATTTGGAGGTTACACATGAGTTTCAATAATGGTAATGAACGTCGCAAGCTGAACGCAAAGTGGGAGCAACTCCGTGTGCAGTACCGCGAAGCCGGAATGAGCGAAGAGGCAATTCAGGCGATGTATGAGTTTGATTTGGGCGTCCTGAACAGTGAACGCGCCTATGATGCCAGCACGGTGGCAGTCTGTGATGGCGAAGATGACGTTGACGCAAGGAAAGCAGCAGATCTTAAGCAATATGAGGCTGCGATCACGGTAACAGATACCTACCACGAAACCAAGAGCCGCTTTGGATGGATCGGCGAAATCGAGAATGAGCGGTTGCTGGCTGCTCTTGAAAGCTTATCGGAACTTGATCTCAAAATCCTTACGCTCTATGTCTATGCCGGGTACACCGAGTCCGAGATTGCAAGTGCCTTGGAATCCAAAAGGATTACGATTCATAAGCGAATCGAGCGAATGACTATGTTTTTGAAGAACTTTTGAACTATTTTCTTTTTCAGGTAACAATTTGCCCCTTCTCGATGGCTCGTAAGTG
>NZ_JBBNIH010000029.1:0-3154 GCF_040094125.1 Faecalibacterium longum | reverse complement strand
TCCTTGAACATGGACATCAGTTCCGGGAGGTTGAAGAACTTGGCAAATCTCGTTCTCGCCCGATAGCCTGTACCTTCGGGCTGGACTTCGTCAAGAGGTTTTCGGTAATTTTTCTAAATTCATCAGGTTGTCCGCAAGGAAGCCCTTGTAATTTCGTGTCTGCACATATCCTTGAACATCTTTTCAATCGGCTTTTTGGCAGTTTCGGACTGCTTCACGCACACAATAAAGGTGGTTTTACCAATCTGCACCGAATAACTCGAATTCTGATTTTCCGTTAAATTTCTCCTTTTATCGTCATTTTCTGAATTTGACTGGCAGACTGGCAACTGTGGGTGTACCATGATTTTCTTGCCAGCCAAATTTTTCTGCCAGTCAAATGGCTTATTCCATCCAAAAGACCTTTTTGCGGCCTTCCACGATCTTGCTTTTCAGGGCATCGCCCAGTTCCCGTTTTGCATCCCGGACGGTTCGACCGGGGATGCCCCTTTCCAGAGCCGCCTTGTCGATGTCCTCGCTGAGCACCTGCTTTCCTCCGGCAAGCAGGGTGCAGATCAGGTCTTTGGCTTGCTGGGTCTTGGTTTCACGCTGCGGCTCGATGCCGGACAGCATCTCGTCTGCGGTAATGTCGTACTCACCGACCCAGCGGAAACCGCTCTCGTCCCCCCAGAGAGAACGCCAGTGACGCTCCCGGCGGGGCAAGAGAACTTTTCTCGTGGGTCAAAATGCGCATGGTGGGGTCGTGCTTCAGCTTGCCGATGAACATGACGCTGCGGACGGCGGCAGCAATGTCGATGGAGCCGAGGCCCCGCTGCAAGCTCTGCATTCCAGCGGCCTTGTTCAGATGCCCGATCAGCAAAATAGCGCAGCCTGTTCGCTGCGCTACCTGTCCCAGCCGCATGAAGATGGGGCGCACTTCGTTTGCCCGGTTCATGTCCACATCGGCACCGAGATACGCCTGGATCGGGTCGATGATGACCAGTCGGGCGTTGTTCTCGACAATGGCTTTTTCAATTCGTTCATCGGAGAGCGTCAGTTGCACCTCGCTGTCGTCAATGACCAGCACCCGGTCAAGGTCTGCCCCGGCTTCGATCAGGCGGGGCTTGACCGTATCGCCCAGACCGTCCTCGGCGGTCTGGTAGATCACGTTGAAGGGCTCCATGCTCTCCATGTTGGGCAGCAGCTTTCCGTTGGTGCAGGCGGCGGCAAGGTGCATGGCAAAATAGGTCTTGCCCTCACCCGGATTGCCTTGCAGAACACTGAGCTTTCCAAAAGGCAGATACGGTTTCCAGAGCCATTCCACCGGGGTCAGCTCCACGTCGCTCATGCGGATGATCTTAACGGAATCTTTCTTCGGCGGCTCTTTCAGAACAATACTTTTGAAATAATTGCGGTTCGGAATCTCTGCCCGGTGCACCAGAACATCGTTCCAATCCTTCATGCAGGGCTGGATGCGGGTTACGCTCACGGTGTCCGGCAGCAGCCCCGCCAGCCGCTTGCAGGCATCCTCTCCAGCTTTATCGGCATCCAGACAGAGGAATACCCTCTCCACGTCCGGGCGTTCAGAAAGAAACTGCCGCAGCGCCTTGCCCGACACCCCGCCCAGCGACAGATAATTGTGTTGCTGCCAGTTTTTCGGAAACAGTTCGATAAAAGACAGCAGGTCGATGGGGGCTTCAAAGACCAGCAACTGCTTGTCAGTGCCACGGTGGGCAAAGCCAAACGCCTTTTCTGCACCGGCCGCATCCTGCCGAAACTTTTCCCGAATCCCACGGCTACTTGCGTAGCGGGGATGCCCGTCTGCATCCCGCCCCACAAAGACCACGTTGTGGTGGGCGGCATCCTCGTAAATATCTCCGGCAGCGATGAAGAAGTTCACCAGCGAGGGGCTGAGTTTCCGCTCCTGCGCCAGATAGTTCAGGATGTTGGCGTTGGTGACATTTCGCAACGGCAGACGAAACGCCGGAGAGGGGGCGGGGTCAGCCTCCGGCTGGGCTTCGCCCGGCTCTCCGGTCAGTATCTGCACCGCTTCGGGGAAGGACTTGCCGTAAAATTCCATCACGAAATCCACCGGGAAACCTCCCTTGCTCCGGCTGTGCCGGAACCATTTGTTTCCGCAGACGGTCAGACTGTCGTGGGCTTTCCAGCGGTATTCTTTTCCGCTGCGCACCAGCGTTTCGCCCTGTGCCCGGAGAAATTTTTCCAGATCCACCGCATTGGCTTTGTCGATCTGGGCTTGGGTGTAGGCCATGTTGCTTCCTCCTTAAAGTTCCTGTGTGTGATTTTTCTGCTCGGTTTTCTTCTGGGATTGTGCTGCCTTGGCTTCTTCCAGCTTTTTCAGCACCGATTCCTTCTCCGGGGTCTTGCCGCCCGGTGCGGAAAGCTGCTGCTTATTCAGCACCATGTCGATATGCTTACGGATATTTTTCAGTGCAGAGATGTCCGGCTGCAAGGTTTCCAGTTGGGTGCGCAGCTCTGCGCTGCTCGATTGCAGCGCAGAAAATTCGGCATCCAATGCCGAAAAATCCACCGCTGTGCTGCCGTTCAGCTTCATCAGGGTGCGGACAGCTTTATTGAAGGTGTCCAGTTCTTCCTTGTGCTGGGCAGCGTAAGCGTCCTTGGTCAGCTTGAAGTTCTTCTTGATAAAGGTGTCGTGGATAGGTTTCAGCTTGGCATGGACGGCGGCAGCATCCTTGATTTGGGCGATTGCCCGCATACGGTTTTCGTTCTGCTTCAACTGCCTGCGGAGAGGGGCGGTGGTCTGATTTAGGTTAGAAATTGCAGTGTCCAAATCCTCGATGGTGTTCAAAGAATGGGTTTTCAGGTAGTCCACCGCCCGTTTGACTTCCTCAAAGTCCCGAACAGTGCATTTCAGTTTTGCCTTGCCAGACCAATCGCTGCGCTGCTCATTGCGAAGATTGAAGTAGTCCACCAGCAGATCGGACAGCGTGGGCTCCTTCGCCTTTTCCAGTGCGTCCAGAAGAATCTGCTTCTTTTCAGTCAGGTCTGCGATCCAGCGTTGCAGCCCACGAATTGCACTGCGGATGGACTGCATCAGACTGTTAGCGGCTCGAATGTCCCGGTTCAGGTTGCCGAGAAAGGTTTCCACTCCACGCTTTTCCATCTGGTGTGCAGCGGGGCCGAGATGGACGGT
>NZ_JBBNIH010000028.1:0-10711 GCF_040094125.1 Faecalibacterium longum | reverse complement strand
AAAGGCGTGACCGAAGTCACGCCAAATCTTCCCCATTTCGGGAGCTTTTGCAAATACTGTTTTATGGGAACTCTGCTCTGGGGAACTCCCTGTTGTACATATCGCTATCGTCTGTGGTCTTTGGCAGGGTGCGTCCTATTCAGGGGCGCACCCTGTTTTTTGTTTTGCCCTTAATCTTCTAGCCCATGGCTTCCAGCCACATTCTTCAAATATTTCTCCGGGTCACCGTTCAGAATCAAATCCGCATAGCCCAACGGATCGTTGTAGATGAGGTAGTCCAGTTCCGTCCTCTGCGCCATGGTCACGTCCAATTCATCCTCGACCCCGGTGCAGTCAATGGAGATCATTCTCCCATCCCGGAGCAGCAGCTCCACGCAGCCGGTATCCATGTTGAATTTGCAAGTTCTTTCATCGTACTTCATAATCGTGTCCTTTCTGCCTTACGGCACCTTTACAGTTGTGACTTTTGTTATACGGTTCTTCTGATAAGGTTTTGGACACACAGTCGTCGGGAAGGAGCCGGAATTGTCATTTCCAAAGAAAACAAAAAATCCGAACCCTTCTCCTATCGAGAAAAGGTTCGGATTTTCATGGTTTGGTGCAGAGAAGAGGGGTCGAACAGCACGACCGCCCGCAGGTGCGTACCATGATATGGACAAATAATCTCCTTGATGAATCAGGCTGCCGTCTCCGTAAAACAGAGACAGCGGCCTGATTTATTATTTTTGACTACTTTTTTGTCCCGGGGAAAACCCGGAAAAATCCTGCTATGACCTACTTTTTCTGACTACGATTCTGACTACAAAGTACCCGGCAAAAGCAGGCAGTATCTGATACGCACAGACAACAAAAAAATCCACGAAATATCGATTTTTCATCGACATTCCGTGGATATTTTCTGGTGCGAGGGAGGGGATTTGAACCCCCAAGGATAAACCACACGCACCTCAAACGTGCGCGTCTGCCAGTTCCGCCACCCTCGCATATGAAGTTTTGATGCAATCCGTGTTTTCTAACAGCTCTGAGGTTCAAGCCGTATCGCTGACTGCTCAAGTATAATACCATACTCCCCCGGCGATGTCAAGCGTTTTCATAGATTTTTTTGCCATTCATATCTTGTAAATGGAGTTTCCGTGCAGAAATGACTTAAGAAGGAGGTTTTTGGAAATGACTTTTTTCAAATCCAGCAAACATCAAAGATTGTTGTGGAGCCTTTTGCTGCTTTCTGTCGGGGCGGCGGCGGGGTTTGGACTGGGGATATTCTGCGGTGCAGAGCCGCCCGTAGGCTGCCGGGAGAGCGACCTGACCCCGGTGCCGGACGAAAGCTTCGTCTCCCCTGCCTCGGCGTCCTCCGTAGAAACGTCCCCGGAGCCGGAGCCGATGCCCGAGAAGTGGGTCTGTCTGACCTTCGACGACGGCCCCAGCAAGACGACGCCGGACGTTCTGTCCGCGCTGAACAGTGCCGGAGTAAAGGCGACCTTCTTTGTAGTCGCCACCGGAAACAACGACAAATATCTTCCCCTCATCTCTGAGGCTGCTGCCGCCGGACATCAGATCGCGCTCCACTCCGCCTCCCACGAGTACAGCGACATCTACCAAAGTTCGAACGCTTACTGGAAGGACATCGACCTGTTAAAGGAACGCCTCTCCCCTTACGTCCGGGCCGACGGCCTGCGGTATCTGCGCTTCCCGGGCGGCAGTACCAACACCGTGAGCCGCCGCTACGGCGGGCGCGGGCTGATGCAGCAGCTCAAAGAAGAAGTCACTGCAAAAGGCTACGCCTATGTAGACTGGAACGTCTGCGCTGAGGACGCTGTGGGCGGCAAGCCCAGTGCAGGCACCATCTTCCGCAACATCGTGCGGGAGACCGGCGAGCAGACCCAGTGCATCGTGCTGATGCACGACTCGGCCACCACCCGCACCACTGCCGAAGCCCTGCCCGACATCATCCAGTGGTACGAGGACAACGGTTTCGCCTTCCTCACGGTAGAGCAGGCCGTCCCCCTGCCCACGACATAGCAAAAAGCCCCGGAGGGCCTGCCAGACGGCAGACTTTCCGGGGCTTTGATGCGTAGAAGCAGCTTACTCAGCGGCCTGATTGAACAGGGCGAAGGCACGATAAGCCATGTACAGGTCGGTCTTGTGGATGACCTCGAAGGGAGAGTGCATGGACAGCACAGGCACACCGATGTCGATGACGGGGATGCCGCGGTTGGCAACATACTTTGCGATGGTGCCGCCGCCGCCCAGGTCGAGGCGGCCCAGCTCACCGATCTGCCATGCAACGTCGTCGTCGTCCATCATGCGGGTGACATAGCCCACCAGCTCGGCAGAAGCGTCGTTTGCAGCGCTCTTGCCGCGGCTGCCGGTGTACTTGAACAGCGCGATGCCGCGGCCTGCGTAGGTGCCGTTCATCGGCTCGAAAGCGCTGGCCCAGCTCGGGTCGTAAGCAGCGGTGACGTCGGCGGACAGGCAGACACTGTTGCGGAATGCAATGATGTCGTCCTGACCGGCGGTACGGCAGAGCTCCTGCATGAAGTGGAAGACGTACATGCTCTGCATACCGGTGACGCCGTCAGAGCCGATCTCTTCCTTATCGGTCAGGACACAGACGGTAGTGAAGGCAGGATTCTTGGTGGCGATCTCGGCCATCAGAGCGGGATATGCATCGACGCGGTCATCGTGGCCGTAGGCGCCGATCATGGAGCGGTCGAAGCCGACGTCGCGGGACTTATAAGCGGGGACGATCTCGATTTCAGCGCGTGCAAAATCCTTCTCGGTGATGCCGTACTTCTCGTTGAGGAGGATCATGGTGTTCAGCTTGACAGCTTCCTTCACTTCCTCGTCGTCCACAGCGTCGGAGCCGATGAGGATGTTCAGTTCCTCGGCGCGGATGCCGTCGCTCAGCTTGCGCTCGCCCTGCTCAGCGCCCAGATGGGGCAGCAGGTCGGTGATGCAGAAGACGGGGTCGTTCTCGTCCTCACCCACGTTCACGGAGACGGTGGTGCCGTCAGCGCGGGAGAACACGCCGTGGATTGCCAGCGGCATGGTACCCCACTGGTACTTGCGGATGCCGCCGTAGTAGTGGGTCTTGAAGTAGCTGAAGTGGTCGGACTCGTACAGCGGGGTCGGGCGCAGGTCCAGACGGGGGCTGTCGGTGTGAGCGATGACCAGATGGAAGCCGTCCTCGAAGCTGCGGGTGCCGATGGTGGAAGCCACGATGGCCTTGCCCAGCTGGCTGAAATAGACCTTGTCGCCGGGGGCGTAGGTCTTCTTCGGGTCGAACTGCTGGTAGCCTGCTTCCTTGAGCATCTGCTCGCTCTCAGCGGCCACCTCGCGCTCGGTCTTGCCTGCGTCGAGGAATTTCTTGTAGCCCTCAGCGAATGCGTGGGCCTCCTGCTTGACGGCGGCGGACTTGTCGCCGACGTAAGCGGGCTTAAACAGCAGCTTTTCAGCCAGCTGCTGGTTTGGAGTTTTTTCTGCCATAGGATCTCTCCTGCCTTTCTGTTTTCTTACACTTGTTATCTATCAAAGACCCGCAGGTTTTTGGCCTGTCGGTTCTTCTTCATTGGTTGAGATTCAGCCGCCGTAGAGCCGGGTATAGACGGCGTAGCTGGCGGTTATCTTTTCGACGTAATGGTGCATCTGGTTATAAGGGAAGCCTTTCAGGGTCTGCCCGTCGGAGGAATGCTCTTCCATCCGCAGCAGATTATCTACTGTCCCCCATCCGCTGTGGTAGGCGGCGGCAGCGGTAGCCACATCGCCGCCGTACCGCTCCATGCAGAGATGGATGTAGTAGCAGCCGAAGCGGATGCTGACGTCGGGGTCGTAGAGTTCATCGAAGGTCAGGCCCTCATCCGGCGCAATTTTGCTGCGCAGCCAGATAAAGGTCTCCTCGGTCATCTGCATCAGCCCCCGGGCCTCCACGCTGGAAGTGGCGGCGGGGTCGAAGCCGCTCTCCGTGCGGATGAACGCATAGACCAGCAGCGGGTCGAGCTCGTATTCTGCGGCCCACTGCTCCACCTGCCGGCTGTATTTGCGGGGGTAGAGCAGCCGGTCGGCCTCCCGGGCGAGGGGTGGCAGAGCCGTCAGGAGCACTGCCGCAATGCAGACCAGCACCACCAGTCTGCGCAGCAGTCGGAACAGCGTTTTCAAGCGCGGCATCCCTCCCCGATGAGAGCGTCACAGAGCCCGTTTGCTGCCTTCGCCAGCGCCTCACGGGTGGAGGTGTTGGGCAGGATGTAGTCTGCCTTGGCGGTCAGCACAGCCTCTGGCGTCTGGGCGTTGAGGCGGCGGGCGGCCATCTCAGGCGAGATACCGTCCCGGGCCGCGATGCGCTCCACGCTGACTTCAAACGGTGCCGTGACCACGCAGAACTTGTCGCACTCGGCCTCTGCCGCCGTGCCGATGATGACCGCGCCGTCCAGCACAAAGAGCTTCGCCCCCGCCTGCTGCGCGGCCTGTTTGGCGGCGCGGATGCGGCGGACGATCTCCGGGTGAGTCAGCGCGTCGAGCGCAGCTTTCCCCTCGGGCGTTGCAAAGGCGCGGTCGGCCAGCAGGCGGCGGTCAAGGGTGCCGTCTTCCTTTATAATATCTGCCCCGAAACGCTCAGCCAGCTGGGGCAGCAGCGGTGAACCCGGAAGCAGGATCTCGCGGGAGAGCTGGTCGGCGTCTGCCAGCGGGATGCCCCGGGCCGCGAACACCGCCGTGACCGTCGATTTGCCGCAGCCGCTGCGGCCGGTGATGCCCAGCGTCATCATAGCTTTATCACCCGGAACGCGGCCGCACGGATGAGGCGGTTATAGACGGCCATGGACAGGCCGTCTTTCTGGGGGCAGCGGGCGTAGACCACAGCATCGCCCTGCTCATCCAGCGCACGCAGGGAGCGGAAGATGTGTTTTGCCTGGTCGGCTCCGTCGCCCTCCCGGCCATACTCCACACAGGGTACGCCCAGCTTTTCGGCCTCGCCGGTAAAGCAAAGGCAGCTGGGATTCTCAGCGGCGTGGGCATCCACATAGGCTTTGAACTGCTCGAAGGTGCCATCCAGAAGGGTCACATCTGCCTTGGGAGCGTAGTGCTTATACTTCATGCCGGGGCTGCGGACGACCGCACCCTCCGGCAGCTTCTCAAGGATGGCCTTGGAGACTTCCACTTCCTCGCCCAGCGCACGCTCGAGGTCTTCCAGCGTGATGTGGCCGGGACGGAACAGAGTGGGCTTTTCGCCCACCACCGACACGACGGTAGACTCCACGCCCCAGTCGCACTCGCCGCCGTCCAGAATGAGGGGCAGCCGGCCGTCCATATCGGTAAAGACGTCCTGTGCGTTGGTGGGGCTGGGCTTGCCGGAGAGGTTGGCCGACGGGGCCGCAAAAGCGCAGCCGCTGGCTTTGATGACGGCCCGTGCCACCGGGTGGCTGGGCATCCGGATGCCCACGGTATCCAGACCGGCACAGCACTCCGCTGCCACCTCGGGGCCGCGGGGCATGATGATGGTCAGCGGGCCGGGACAGAACGCCGCCATCAGCAGCTGGGCGCGTTCCGGCACTTCGCTGACGAGGCCGTGCAGCATCTCAGGGCCTGTGACGTGGACGATGAGGGGATTGTCCTGCGGACGTCCCTTCGCCACAAAGATCTTGCTCACGGCCTCGCCGTTGCGGGCATCGGCCGCGATGCCGTAGACTGTCTCGGTAGGCAGGGCTACCAGCTCGCCCTGCCGCAGAAGCTCGGCTGCGCGGGCAATACCCTCTGCGTCAGCCGGGCGGACTTCAGTATTGATACTCATACGAATCATCGCTCTTTTCTTCTATAAAGCAATTATTCTTTACAGCTTTTCGTGCGCATTCCGCGCATATTTATGTGTTTAACTTCTGCAGTTTCTCGGCCTGCTCACGGGTGGCGAGGGCGTCGATGATGTCGTCCAGATTGCCGTCCATGATCTTGTCGAGATTGTGTACCGTCAGGCCGATCCGGTGGTCGGTGCAGCGATCCTGCGGGAAGTTATAGGTGCGTATCTTCTCGCTGCGGTCCCCTGTTCCCACCTGACCGGCGCGGTCGGCGTTGATGGCGTCCTGCTGCTCCTTCTGCTTCTGGGCCAGCAGGCGGCTGCGGAGGATCTCCAGAGCCTTGTCCTTGTTCTGGAACTGGCTGCGCTCGTTCTGGCACTCGACCACGGTTCCGGTGGGGATGTGGGTGACGCGGATGGCGCTGGACGTCTTGTTGATGTGCTGACCGCCCGCACCCGAAGAGCGGAAGGTGTCGATGCGCAGATCCTTCATGTCCAGCGCAAAGTCAACCTCTTCGGCCTGCGGCATCACGGCCACGGTGGCCGTCGAAGTATGGATGCGGCCCTGCGTCTCCGTTTCCGGTACACGCTGCACCCGGTGGACACCGCTCTCGTACTTGAGGCGGTTGTAGGCGCCCCGGCCATTGACCGCAAAGACGGCTTCTTTGGTTCCGCCGAGTTCCGTCTCGTTGAGGTTCAGCAGCTCCATCTCCCAGCCCCGGCTCTGGACGTACATGGTGTACATCCGCACGAGGCTGTGGGCGAACAGCGCAGCTTCCTCGCCGCCGGCACCGGCGCGTATCTCCATGATGACGCTTTTCTCGTCGTTTACGTCCTTCGGCAGCAGCAAAATTTTGAGATTATTTTCCAGCTCTGCCACATCCTGACTTTTTTCGCTCAGTTCCTGCTGTACCATAGCCTTAAAGTCCGCGTCGAGGGGCTCGTCCCCTTCCAGCAGGGCTTTTGCCTGTGCCAGGTGGTCCTGCGCAGTGGTGAGAGCGTGGTAAGCGTCCACCACCGGCTGTGCTTCATGGTACTCCTGCATCAGGCGGCGGAACTGCGCCGGGTCGGCGGCAGTTTCGGGCTGATTGAGACGGATAGAAAGTTCTTCGAACCGGCGGCAGACGGCCTCCATTTGGGAAGTCAGATTCGGCATATCAGGCAGTTCTCCTTACAAAACAGTTTCTGAATGTGCTGTGCCTCCGGGCTATTCCTGGCCCGGTTTGATGACCTTTTTGATGTTCTTCTCGATCTTCGCCCGGGGCAGCATGACCTCGCGGCCACAGCCCGTGCAGCGGATCTTGAAATCCATGCCCACCCGCAGCACCTCGAAGCTTGCTGCTCCGCAAGGGTGCTGTTTGCGGGTGAGGATGGTATCGCCGACTGCAATATCCATATTGAATCCTTCCTGTCTGCACATTTATAGTACAGGCCGTGTGTCCAAAAGAGGAACACACAACTATAGTATAATCCAAACTCGTATAAAATGCAAATGCAGCTGCATATGGTTTTATAGCTGCAATGCTACCCAAAAATCAGAGAAAGAGGAATGAAAGATGATGCAAGCGTTTCGTACCGAAAACAACTACCGCAATGCTTCCCGCCTGAGCGCCGCCGAGCTGCGGGCCGCGATGGCCAGCCGCGAGATCTTGCAGAGCACGGCGCTGGCCTTCGACACCCAGCGTCAGCTCCGGTTCGAGCTGGGCGGCTGCCGGGCTGTAATGCCCTTCGGGCAGTGTGCCGACGGAGCCGACACCGGCAGTGTACGGGACATCGCCGTACTGACGCGGGTAGGACGGCCCACCTGTTTTGTCATCGAGGGCATCGACACCGACGAAAACGGACAGCCTGTCTACCGCCTCTCCCGCGCTGAAGCACAGCGGATGTGCAAGGCCGAATACCTCGACCAGCTCCAGCCCGGCGACATCCTGCCCTGTATCGTGACCCACATCGAGCCCTTCGGTGCGTTCTGTGACGTAGGCTGCGGCATCAGCGCCCTTCTGCCCATCGACTGTATGTCGGTGAGCCGTATCTCCTCCCCTGCCGACCGGGTCAGCGTGGGGCAGCAGATACTCTGCGCCATCAAGAGCCGGGACGCACAGGGGCGGTTCGTGCTGACCATCCGGGAGCTGCTGGGTACCTGGGCCGAGAACGCTGCCGCCTTTACGGTGGGCGAAACGGTGGTGGGCATCGTGCGGAGCGTGGAGGAGTACGGCACCTTCATCGAGATCGCGCCCAACCTCGCGGGCCTCGCCGAGAGCTGCCCCGACCTGCGCCCCGGGCAGGCTGTGAGCGTCTACATCAAGAACATCCTGCCCGAGAAGATGAAGATAAAGCTCGTCATCGTCAACCATGCCCTCAGCCAGAGCCACCGCTTCGAGCTGCGGTACTTCATCACCGAGGGCCACCTCGATCACTGGCTCTACTCCACCCCCGAAAGCCACAAGCGCATCGAGACGGATTTTTCGGTCATGGCTTGCAATCCGGCGTGAAACCCTTTATACTATAGTTAATACTATAGAACACGGGAGATGGGAGTAACAATGGCCGCCAACGATGCTTTTACCGCCGGTGTGCGTCCCGGTGGACTGACCAACAGCACCGAGATACGATTGCTGCTGTGTTATCTTGTCAAGAACGCCGGGCCTATCACACGGACGGAGATCGAAAACGCCCTGATGGAAGAGGCACTGGTGAATTATTTTGAGATCGGCTCCTGCCTGGACGACATCGCCAGGCAGCAGCTCGTGACGGTGGACGGCGACCGGTACACCATCACCGACAAGGGCCGGAAAGTGGCGCAGGAGCTGGCCTACGACCTGCCCCGCAGTGTGCGGGAAAAGGCGGTCGCCGCCGTGCTGCGCAGCCAGACCTGGGCGCGCAAGGAAGCCGAGTACAGCGCCCGCATCAGCGAAAAAGCCGACGGCCATTGCTCCGTGCGCTGTCAGGTGAAGGCTCTGGACAGTGAGCTATTTTGTCTGGACATCGGCACTCCCGACCGGCTGAGCGCTGAGATGGTAAAAAAGCAGTTCATTTTGAAGGGCAATGAGATTTATCAGATGCTCATCACCAAATTGACCGAAGAAGAGAAATAGCACAAAAGTCCGCTGCACGTTGGTTTCGTGCAGCGGACTTTTTGTTAGATCAAGATACAGATGAGTCCGGTACAGCCCTCGTTGATGACCCGTTCCAGCGTCTCCTGCAAACGCCCCCGGGCCTCCTGCGGCATATGGAGCAGCTTGTTCTGCAGGCCGTCGTTGACCAGCTCGTGGAGGCTCTTGCCGAAGATGTTCGACTCCCACAGGCGGACGGGGTCGTCCTCGAAATCCTTCAAAAGGCTCTGCACGAGGTCTTCGCTCTGCTTTTCCGTCCCGACGATGGGACTCAGCTCGGTGTGGATGACAGCTTTCATCATGTGGATAGACGGCGCGCTGGCCTCGAGACGGACGCCGTACCGCCCGCCCTGCCGGACGATCTCGGGCTGTTCCAGCGAAAGCTCGTCGATGGACGGCATCACGATGCCGTAGCCGGTAGCCTCCACCTGCTCCATCGCACTGCGTATCTTCTCGTAGGCACGCTTGGCTTTGGCCAGCTCGATGATGCAGGGCATCAACCCGGCTTCGTCGCCGATTTCGAGGCCCGTCTGCTCGCTGAGCACCTTATAAAACACCTCGGGCTTGAGCAGCACCGTGATGCGGACCACACCGTCGGCGAGGTTCATCCCACTGAGGGCGGCGTTTTCCACGGCCTCGCAGTCCAACGCCGCCCGGCCGGAGTCGGAGACGTCCTTCATCCGGGAAATTTTCTCGGAGAGCTGCATAGCCGCTGTGTATACTTCGGTCTGAAGCCAGTGGCCTTTGTCCAACATCGTCACCCAGCGGGGCAGGGCGAAATCCAGCTCCCTCACCGGGAACTCGTAGAGCACTTTTTGTAAAATCTCGCCCAGCTGCGCCTCGTCGAGGTCGAGGCAGCTCACAGGCAGAACGGTCCGGCCATAGCTCTCTTCCATTTCCGCCGCCATCGCTCTTGTCTCGGGGGCGTCGGGGTGGGTGCTGTTGAGCAGGATGACGAAGGGCTTGCCCAGCGCTTCCAGCTCGTCGATGACCCGCTTTTCTGCCGGGATGTAGTTTTCGCGGGGTATCTCGCTGATGGTGCCGTCGGTGGTGACGACGATGCCGATGGTGGAGTGGTCCCGGATGACCTTGCGGGTGCCGGTCTCGGCGGCGAGGTCGAAGGGGATCTCCTCGTCGAACCAGGGACTTTTGACCATCCGGGGCTTGTCATTCTCCTCGTGGCCCATGGCCCCCTCCACCATGTAGCCCACGCAGTCGATGAGCCGGATGCTGCACTCTCCCCCGCCCTCCAGCGCCAGCGGCACCGCCGACTCCGGGATGAATTTGGGCTCGGTGGTCATGATGGTGCGCCCCGCTGCCGACTGGGGCAGCTCATCGCGGGCGCGGAGCTTCGCGTCCTCCGGGCCGATGGCTGGCAGCACCAGCTTTTCCATAAACTGCTTGATGAGGGTGCTCTTGCCCGTGCGCACCGGCCCCACCACGCCAATGAGGATGTCGCCGCCGGTGCGGGCTCCTATCTCGCGGCAGACTGCCGCCTGCTCGATTCGTTCCTGCTTTGCCAAAATGCTCTCCCCTCTCTTCCCATTTGAAAGCCATCTGGAAGAAATTTATGCGACGGCGGGAGGAATTAGTACGATGCAAAGCAGCGCATCACCGTCAAAATCATACTTTCTTCAAAAAAATCCAAAAAAATTGCAAAAATCTGTTGACAAGACTGCCTTATCCGAGTATAATATCTCATGTCGCCGGTGCTTCGGTAGGGAGGCAACGGATGATGACCGGGTGTAGCGCAGTTTTGGTAGCGCGCTTGAATGGGGTTCAAGAGGCCGTGAGTTCGATTCTCGCCACTCGGACC
>NZ_JBBNIH010000027.1:0-7196 GCF_040094125.1 Faecalibacterium longum | reverse complement strand
CGTCAGCGCTGAAGCGCTGACACCTCCCCTATCGAGGGGAGGCCTTGGCATTCCGCAAAGCTTTTCCTCTTCGCCAGAGGCTCCCCTACCAGGGGAGCTGTCTGCGAAGCAGACTGAGAGGTTGTACGAAGGACAGCCTTCCCGAAAGCCTCTCCCTCACTCAAACCTCTTCGCCGGTATCACGATCGCCCCGAACAGCGAGGCGATATACGCCACCAGCACCGCGACCCACACCTGCCAGCCGGTGGCACGCTCAACGAAAACTGCCCCCGCCGTGCAGGGCGGCACCAGCACCAGCGACACCATCGACCAGACCCGGAACGCCCGCAGGACGTGCTTCCAGTTTCGGTTGTTGTAATAGATGCCCGGGATGTGGATGTGGAACGCACCCTGTGCAAAGTTGCAGATGCGGTTCTCGTCGTAGTAGCGGGGCAGAGTCTCGGCCATCCAGAACATGGCATACGCCCCGTAGACGACGCCGAAAACCACACCGATGATGAGCAGAGCCAGCGCTCCCTCGATGTCGGCCAGTCCCGCCGCCCAGACGGCCAGCGCTTCTGCGACGCCCAGCACGCAGCAGATGACATACACCGGCAGATACTTCTTCGTCCGCGCCTGACGGCGCTCCGGCGGCTCTGCCGAAAAGGTCAGCGCCTTGCGGATGAGGTCTTCGGTCTCCTCGCGGGTGAAGCGCTGTTCCTCCTCTACCCGGCGTCCCTGCAGAAGCTCGGCCAGCGGCACCAACAGCGAGATGTCCGGCACACTCAGTCCCGTTTCCCTTAATTAAAGATACCACTTACTAAGTGTAACCCACGCTTACAATATTTGACATGATATTTCACAAAAAGCTTTTCTATAACCTGTTCAATGTCACAAAATTCAAAGACACGCTTTATAAACTCTTGATTACTATTACGGTTAACGATATAATTAGCTTGGACGAATCAATGTGTACGATTCTCCATGCCGAACGGTTTCGTGAAGCATCAACCTCATCGTAAATGAGCTTTCATAGTGACTAAGCCACATAGCATAGCTGCTTCCTATGAATAGTTTCACGCACAAAAAAAGGAGATTTCTCATGGAAACTGAATACCTCGGTAATGCGTATACAACGCAGTCTTCAAACGATGGCTGTGTGGCTGTTGCCTGCCCTATTGATGCCGGATGCGCAATTAATGCTTGTGGCACTGCTGCCTGTGGTGCCAATGCCTGTCCAGCAGATATTTGTGTAACTGCGGGCTGTGTTGCGAATGTTTGCATCAATGCTTGTACAGTTGACGGTTGTATTTTCAACCTAACACCGGCTCCCGGCCCATTCTCTCTCGATGACTAAAATTTCTTAGGATTCAAAAATTTCACAATGTCAGATTTAAAGGTTTAAATCGAGGCAGCTATGCTATGGTAATTATATGAAATTTTCAAGATATAATTTAGTCCTGTTTGAAAAAGGAACGGATAAGCCAATTCTTTTTAATACATTCACGGGAAATACATTTTTTCTTTCCTATGAAGCACTCGATTCCATCAAGAAAAATGATATTTCGTCTTTGGATTGCCGCAGCCGCGAATTGTTTTCTCGTGCTGGCGTTATCATTGAAGACACTGTTGATGAACTACGATATTTTTCATATTTTAACAATCGAAACAAATATTTTTCAGAAGTGCTTTCCTCAACTATTATATTAACTTGGTCGTGCAATTTCTCTTGTGTATATTGTTATGAAGGTGACGGGGAAAAAAACGAAACCATGGATCATGAGCATGCGCTCCAATATATAAAATTCATGAAAAACGAAGCTAAAAGCAGACGTTCAAAGTCCATGTATATTGTATTATTTGGAGGAGAACCCTTAGTTAATATTAAAGAGGGCTTGTTCATTCTTGATGAACTTCATAGCTACTGCACCCAAAATAGCATTTCCTTTTCATGTGGCATAATAACAAATGGCACATTACTGAATAACTATGTACTCCAGCAACTTTCTAAACATAATTGTAATATGGTTCAAATTACACTTGACGGAATGCCTGAAGCACACAATTCCAGAAGACCTTATAAGAACGGGAATCCCTCATTTAATGACGTTATAGATTCCATTAAGAAGGTTCTTGCATACCCCAAGATCAATGCCGTCATAAGAATCAACATTGATAAAACAAATATTAATGATACTGACACGCTTTTAAAATACTTGGGAAAATATGGTGAAAACTTAACTTGTGCCTCTATTGATTTTGGCATTGTTAGAAGTTCGACAAGTGCTTGCTCCTCTTATGCTGGAAACTGCTTTGCCGATAGTGAAATTAGCGATGTTCTTGAGCACCTGTGGAATGAATTACAAGTAAACGGATTTGCTTATACTCCCCGTCCAATGCAACGATGGATGTTCTGCGGATTATATAGTGATAGCCAATTTACAGTTACTCCAGATTGTTCCGTTTATAAATGCTGGGAACACGCAGGATTTGAGCAGCATAGAGTTGGAACCATTGATTCCGAGGGTAATCTTATCAATAAAACATACGCATTCTACGATTGGATGACAAGAGACCCTTTGGAGAATCATGAATGTCGAGAATGCGTGTATCTACCGGTCTGTGGCGGCGGTTGCGGTTCCGTTAGTTACAATCAATCTAAAACGTATCATGCGCCAGGTTGTTTTAAAACGAAAGGCGTTGTTGAAAAGCAAATTTTGCATTTTGTGAACGAAAAGATCAAAACAAATGTGGAGGTCAAAAAGTAAATAACTTGAATCGTTTTTTTAATCTATGTAAAAATTCACTTGTCAAATGCCGCAGACAGCTTTTTCTTTATATCGCAATTTGCATCTTTTCAAGTATCTTTTCATTGATTGTTCCATATATCAATGGTACGTTCATAGATTTTCTGACAAGTGGAAATGGAGCAAACGGAATCCTCTTATTTGCAGTTATCTTTGCCGTTGCCAGTTTATTAGGACTATTTATAGGATATATTTGCAATAGACTATATGCAAAACTTCAAACCACTATCGCATTTGATCTTAACAGAAAAGTTATTGTACACTTACAGAAAGTTTCTTTATCTTTTTTCGCCGGAAAAGACGTCTCTTCTCTCAGTCAAAAGATAAATAGCGACTCAAATGTTGTTTCGACCTTTTGCATTTCTCTTTTTCAAAACATCATCGTTAATTTATTTACAATCGTGTTGGGCCTTTTCATTGTTTTCTCATACAATCCCGCAATCTTTCTATTTATTTTTATTCTTATTCCTTTTTACTGCATAGGATACTTCTTTCTCAGAGCTCCACTGTACAGAAGTAGCTATAATTTAAAAGAAAGTCAGGCTTTCTTTTTTTCGAAGTTGTACAGCCAACTCTCAACCATAAAACAAATCAAACTGTTTTCAATTGTTAATTCATTTTCGGATAAAATGACTTCATATTTTGATACTTTAATGTGCTCTGCATTAAAGTATCAAAAAGAGTCATACAAATTCTCTGCTTGGGATACAGTTATTATAACTATTGGACGCATTTTTTTGTTTATATATGGGGGATTCAAAGTCATTCAATCACAAATGACAATAGGAGAATTCACTATTATCACCACTTATTTTTCAATGACGCTTTCAGCTATTCGCTACTTTTTTTCTCTTGGAAAAAACATTCAAGATACCAATGTTTCATACGAGCGGCTAAATGCTCTACTGGATATTCCAGAGGAGCTTATTGGGGATACTTGTCCAAAGCAGGTCAAACAGATCAAACTCAATAATCTTGGACTTATTTTGAACAAGAGGCAAATACTATCCAATGTAAACCTAATATTCGAACAGTCAAAGATATATGTTCTGATGGGCGCAAATGGTTCCGGAAAGAGCTCGTTACTCAATGCCATCGTTGGATTATACAACAGTGATATCATCGGGGATATTTATTACGATAATTATTCTATTAAAGCACTTGATGTTTACACTTTACGCCGCACATTGATTGGTTTTTGCGAGCAAACGCCAATTGTATTCGATGACACCATACGCTACAACATCTATCTTGATTCTGTGCACAACGATACAGTCATTGGGAATAAGTTGATTTCCATCTTACATTTACGCGGGTTGTTTGATAAATTAGAAAAAGGTGTCGACACTCCTATCGACAATAGATTCATTACTCTATCTGGTGGCGAGAAGCAAAAAATAACGCTTATGCGAGCATTGGTGCACAATCCTTCTATAATTCTATTGGATGAGCCAACCTCTGCATTGGATAAAGACAGTATTGATGACCTCAAAAAATATTTAACCTCAATAAAGAAAAATCGAATCATTATAATTTCTACACACGACAAAAATATAGTGGATTTAGCCGATGTGACAATCAATTTGGATAAAGGGCACATATTCGAAGCGGAGGTTCTATGAAAGACTATGTGCAAGGGGGAACCCTTACAGAAGTTACAGATTTAATACTTTTGTCCCTTTATGAACCAAGGCATGGATATGCAATCATTCAATTTGTTGAGGAAGTAACAAACGGAAGGGTATTATTAGGAGCAGGGACATTATATGGTGCTCTATCCTCGTTAGAACAAAAAGGATGGATTAAATTACAAAGCACTGAAAGTACAAGCAGAAAAAAAGTATATTTAATAACACCTTCTGGAAAGGAGGCTGTCCAAACCGAAATAGATCGACTTCATCAATTAATCGACTTAGCGGAAAGGATTTCAAAGGAGATTTAATATGCGCTACAAAAAGGTACGTTTTTTTGGTTGTCTATTATCCTTACAAGAGAAATGGCTTAATAGAATGTCCCAACAAGGGTATCACTTAATAAATACATCACGGGCTATCTATGAGTTTGAAACATGCACTCCGGGGGAATATCAATATAAGATTGATTATATTGGTCACAAGAGTCGTGAAAGCTCAGACAAGTATGTTGAATTTCTTCAAAGCTTAGGATACGTTGTTTTTTTCAAGAACATTAATCTAAACTACTCTCTTGCCAAAGTACAATTTCGTCCGTGGGCTGAATCAGGTGGAAAGCTATCAACGCCTAAGACGACACTTAACAAAGAATTATTGATTGTCGAAAAAAAGAATGATGGAAAGCCATTTGAATTATATACTACCCTTGAAGATAAACTAGCTTTGTATAAATCAGCACAGTCGCCGTGGATATTCTTTTTTTTCATCTTTATGATTATGGCTGTGCTTATGAAATCTTTCATCTATAGTGCGTTAGCAATCACATGCCTTATCATCGTTATTGTCTATTGGTTTCCAATTTATAAGATTATTAAAGAGCGTCGAACAAGGGAAGATTAGCTTTTGTTCTCTATCGTAATTCACTCAATTTAATACAATCTCTCTGCCTATTCATATAAACCACCACGGCAGTTCCAACCACAGGTTATCCATAGCCTGTTCCTCCGTCTTTTTGGCGCGGCCTTTTGTCAGGTGAAAGTATATCGCCGTGCCGATCAGCGGATGTTCCTCGCCATCGGTGAAGCCATAGCGGTACAGCAGATAAGTCTGCTCGCGCTGGGTCAGCCGGTTCAGACCATCGTACAGCTCCCGTCGCGATTCCTGTTCCTCCATAATGCTCTGTGGCTGCATGGCATAAGGGTCAGCTATGGCTTCGATGCGCCGCAGTTGTTCCTCTCCCGGCAGAACATCGTCCAGCGAAACGCGCTGGCAGCACTTGTCCTCTGTCACCATCCGCTGCTCAAAAGCGGCAAAGGCATCCCGCACCATGTCCATCATAGCATTACGGATGGCAGGAGCCGCATAAGTCAGGAACTTCATGCCGCGCGCTGCATCGAACTTTGGCACGGCCTTCCATAAGCCAAGATTGCCCGCCTGTTTCAAATCGTCTATGTCAAGGTTCAAGCCAGACTGTGCCAGATTCATGCTGCGGAAGAGGTCGTTTGCCACCTTGCCGATAAAGGACTTGTTGTTTTCGATCAGGCTGTCCAGTGCGGCGGCACCGCCTTTCTGTGCCAGCGCACAAAGCCGTTCATTCGTCTGCTTCATAGGCGTTTTCCTGCTCTGCGGCAGACTGCAAGATTCCCAACAGGCCACTCCGCAGCTGCTCCAGTGCTTCCGGCGTAGCTCCCTCCATGCCCGAAACGCTGTCCAACATTGCATCCGTCAACTGCTCTGCTGTAATCGTTGGGTGCTGCACGTCCTGCCCCTTTGTCAATTCCGTAAACATTTTCTCTGCCACTTTCTTGCTCATAGCTTCCTGTTCGGCGTAATGGCTCCCGATGCCCTTTTTGATTTCCTTGACCGCCGCCATGAAGTACATCTCAATGTCATCAAGGTCGCCTTGATACACTGGCTTTCTCCGAAGGCTGATGTCCTTTGCGGCTTTAGCTGCTGCCGGGGTTTTGACCTTTGTGCGCAGCAGGGTGCTCAATGTCGTGAGCATGGCATTCTGTGCCGCAATGCCGGACGCAAACGTATCATCAAAATACTGTGCTATACGGTAAGTAAGCTCTGCAAAGCGGGCGTTTTCCAGCAGCAAGTTGACTACCTCTGTATTGACGCGCCCTGTGTAGAGGTTCTTTGCTGCTTCTACGGACAAGCCCAGTTCGGCAATGTCGTAGTTTTTGCGATCAGGGATATTTGTTTCTCCCAGCAGAAAATCCGTAGATACGTTGAACAGCCTTGCGATTTTCAGTGCCTGCTCATGGGTCAGGGTTCCTTTTGCCCCACTGATAAAGCGGTTTATGGTGCTCTTGGAGCAGCCGATCTCCTTGGCAAGCTCCTGTTGGTTGATGTTATGTTCTTTCATCAAGTCCGCAAGACGGACGTTGGATGGTGCGGGCAGATATTCCTGTGCCATGTGGTCGGCCCTCCTTTTGAAAGCTCAATCTTTTTACTTATTATAATATATCTGCCCGTTCTGTTCAATACGACTTTTTTCGCTGCTCTCGCTGTTGCAAATCTGCAACTGGTGAGGGCATTTTTCTTTTTACGTTGCAGTCCTGCCGCTTTTTCGCCCTTCCTGCAAAATTTTCCGTATATTCAGGCACAAGGCAAAAAAACACCAGAGTTCCCACGCTGGGTACTCTGGTGAAACGCACGAAACAAAGGAGGAATGCCCTTGAGCCTGTATCAAACTGTCAAGTCCGCCATCACCGTTCGGCAGGTGGGAGAGATGTACGGCATGGAGCCCGACCGCCATGGCATGGTGTGCTGT
>NZ_JBBNIH010000026.1:0-875 GCF_040094125.1 Faecalibacterium longum | reverse complement strand
GCGCCGACGATGACGTCCACGTCACGGCAGAGGGCCTGCACGGTCTCGGGCAGGAGCTTGTTGCCGGTGCGGGGCGGGATGTTGTAGAGGATGATGGGGATGTTGACCTGCTTTGCCACGGCCACATAGTGGTCGTACAGCTCCTTCTGGGAGGCCAGCGCGAAGCTGGGGGTGATGATGGACAGTGCATCTGCGCCCATCTCCTCGGCGCGCCTGCTCATGCGGATGGTCTCGGCGGTGGTGATGCAGCCGGTGCCTGCGTAAATGGGGACACGGCCCTTGACCTGGTCGATGACGGTAGCCAGGACTTCTTCCTTCTCCTTAAAAGAGAGGGCGTAAGCCTCGCCGTTGGTACCCAAAGGGAACATGCCGTGGACGCCGCCTGCCAGCAGGCGCTCGACCTGCTGACGCAGAGCCTCATGGTTGACGGTCTGCTCGGGGTCATTGTTCATGGGGGTGATCACCGGAGGGATAATGCCTCTGATGTCGCTGGTCTTCATAGCCTGTTCTCCTTTTCTCTTACATGGTCTCCTGATACCGCTTACGGGCGTCGTCAGCGGTGATGGGGCGCATATTGTTCACCAGCAGACGCTGCACCCGCATACCGGACTCGACCAGACCCTCGAGGTCCTTGCTCTTCTCAGTTCAGGCCCTTGGCAGCGTTCTCAGCCAGGACTTTCTTGATGGCTTCCAGACCCTCTTCGGGGACGTAGTTGAAGGGCGCGCGGCACTTGCCGACGTTGTGGCCCTGCAGGGCGACAGCAGTCTTGATGATGGTGTTGGGGTTGCCGTACTTGAAGGTCTGCTGCAGGATGGCGATAGCGTCCTGAGCGGCCTGTGCGCCCTCGAGGTCGCCAGCCTTGAAACAGTCGTAG
>NZ_JBBNIH010000025.1:0-2091 GCF_040094125.1 Faecalibacterium longum | reverse complement strand
GCAGAAGAAGCGGCGGCATCCGGCGAGGAACAGCCCAAGGAAAACAAGGTCACAAAGATCGCATCCGGCTTTCTGGGCGTAGTCGTGCTGATTGCACTGGCGGCAGGCGGCATTTTCTACGCTTTCGCAAAGCAGAAGCAGAAAAAGCAGGCCGAAAAAGAAGCCCTCGACCCCGATGCAAACTACACCGAGGACAAGGGCGACTTCGAGATTCCCACCGAGGACGAGCCGGAGGAACCCGGTGAGGAAGATACCGAACCCATCTGATTTTAAGGCGGCATTTTGCCGCCGTACATATTGCAATCAGAAACAGATTGGAGTGATTTTTATCGCAAAATTAGTCGTGGCGGAAAAGCCCTCGGTGTCCATGTCCTATGCAAAAGTTCTCGGTGCGACCAACCGGCAGGACGGCTACCTTGAGGGCAACGGCTATCTTGTCAGCTGGTGCGTTGGTCATCTGGTGGAGCTGGCTCCGCCCAATGTCTACGATGCCAAGTATGTCAAGTGGAGCATCGCAGACCTGCCCATCCTGCCGCAAAAGTGGCAGTATCTGGTGTCTGCGTCCACCAAAAAGCAGTTTGGCATCCTGCAAAAACTCATGCACCGCCCGGACGTAGACAGCATTGTGAACAGTTGCGATGCAGGGTAGTGCGGTTAGGTGACTTAAGAGAAAGAAAAAGAGACCTCATCTCGTAAAAAAGCTAACGCGGTCGTCCGTTTCTGTATTGAAATACAGTGGACGGCCGCGTTAGCTTTTGGTGACCAAATAATGCCATGCCCCACAAGCAGGCAGATCAGCTGTTATCTTGGATTATTTGATGTTGCTATCAAGTTCTTGTGGTTCAAAACGCAATCTAAAACTCAATGGATTTTGCTATTTCTAACACTTGGCTTTCCGACACGGAATTCGATTCAAGTTCAACGGCAACAAAGCATTCTTTCTCGTTGTTATAAGAGAGGATGCCCCAGTTGTTCACAGGCTCAGCGTTTGCACCATCCTGATAAACTACTGTTGTAAGTGCAGTCGTTCCATATTTGTTTGTTTTAACCACATCATACCTGCTGTCTGTATCAAATCTGTAGACCGACCCAAGCCGAAGTGCAGAATATACGACCTGCACGGAATCTTTATCTCCCTCGTATGGTTCATAATTGCTGTAACCAATTGCACCGATAAGTGTGTGATCACTATCATAAATGTCATACACGGTGTACAGCGGATTCAATCCAGCAAGCATGAGCGGCTCATGTTCGGTGTCTGACTTTTTTGTTTTCTCCTGAAATTTCCACCCCTGTGGAAGTGTAATGGAAATCGCGCAATTCGATTGTTCCGATTCTTGTGCAGAAAATTCAATTTTATGATTTGGAATTCTTTCACCTTCAAATGTCCATCCATCTAAAATTTTTGATGCCATTTCAGCATATTCTCCACCTGTAGATGCAGACTTCAAATATTTATAAAGCGCCTTCTTTTCTTCATCTGACCCAGTATAGGAAATTTCTGACCTAATTCCCGTTATGACAAGTTCTTCAAACTTCTCATCGGTCATCAGCTTACTATGCTTCAGTATCCGAAGCGTATCTTCTGGAAATTCAACAAGCCGCTTAGACAATACCGAAAAACAATCTTCGGTATATCCGCCATCTGAAATTTTAAGTTCTTCTAATATTTGACCCGTTTCCATATCCTCAAGTTCTGATAAAAAATCTTGTGGATTTGATACCGATATGGAAACAGAGGATTCGGTGGAGGATGACGGTAGCGAATTTGTTGCGCAGGCGGATAAACTGGCCAGCATGATTGTGAGAATCACTATTTGAAATCGTTTCATCAGACATAACCTCCATTTTGTGTACTCCAGCAGGAGCTTTTGTTTAGTCAACGTAGTTCACACTGTGTTTGTGACAGCTTTTTTGAAAAAAGTTCAAAATCTTGTCAGCTTTGGACGCTTCAACAAAAAAGTGCCCACACATTTGTAAATGACAACAAGCGCGTGGGCAAAAATTCAGCCAGTGTGGAAGAATCATTTTTCTCACTAAATGACCCCAAATAATGTGACGAACTCTCAACCTCTATTATTACACCATCCG
>NZ_JBBNIH010000024.1:0-873 GCF_040094125.1 Faecalibacterium longum | reverse complement strand
GCCATCACCGTTCGGCAGGTGGGAGAGATGTACGGCATGGAGCCCGACCGCCATGGCATGGTGTGCTGTCCGTTCCATTCCGACAGCGACCCCAGCATGAAGCTGAACGACAACTATTATTATTGCTTTGGCTGTGGAGCCAACGGAGATGCCATCGACCTCACCGCCAAGCTGTTCGACCTGAACCCCCGGCAAGCCGCCGAGAAGCTCGCTCACGACTTCGGGCTTGACCCGGACAAGCCGCCCGCCAATGCCATTGCCCTGCCGCCGCCCAAGCGTGGCCTGACGGACGAGCAGTGGGCAGACATCGCCTACTGCCTGCGGGTGCTGACCGACTATCTCGACCTGCTGCACGACTGGCGAGAGCGTTACAAGCCCGCCAGCCCGGAAGAACCGCTGGACGAGCGGTTCGTGGAAGCCCTCCACATGACCGAGACCATCGAGCACCTGACGGACTGCGTTGCATTCGGAACGCCCCAGCAGAAGGCCGATGCCGCTGCACGGCTGCTGTCCGGGTCGTACCTGCTGATGCTGGAGGAGCGCACCGACCGGCTTACTCTGGCAAAGTGCGCCTAATAATTTATTCACCTGAAGTGTCAGGTCTCACCGTGAGACCCACCACTTCACTTTTTTAAAGGAGAACCACCCTATGAAGAAAAACATTTCCCGCAACCCCTTATGGCCGGACTGGTACAACGGCAAGAAGATCGATGAAGTCCAGTTTGGCCGTGCCTTTCTGGAACAGTGGCCGCTGAAATGCGTCAACGGAACGCTGTACACGCTGGACGGCCCGGTGGAGGACGAGAGCGAGATCAAGCAGCGCATCTTGGAGAACATCGAGGAATATGTCACCTCCGGCCTGTCCAAAAAGGT
>NZ_JBBNIH010000023.1:0-2039 GCF_040094125.1 Faecalibacterium longum | reverse complement strand
CAGTCGATGCGGGCAAAGCCGCCGTCACCGTGCAGGGTGACCACGATGCCGCCATCGAGCTGGACGGCGACAACGAGCTGAAGAGCGGCGGCTATAATGCGGGTCTTGAGAAGAACGAACACGAGTCGAAAGGCACTCTGACCATCAAGGACGACAAGGGCAAGGACGGCTCCCTCACCGCCGAGGGCGGCTTCGGCGGCGCAGGCATCGGCGGAGGCATCGAGAGCACCGGCAGCAACATCACCATCCGGGGCGGCACCATCGAGGCTGTGGGCGGGAGCAACGCGGCAGGCATCGGCGACGGTGCAGGCCGCGCGTCGGACGACACCGACGACCCGAACCCGGGAGACCTCTACATCTGCGGCGACGCCGAGGTGACGGCCAAGGCGGGAAGCCAGATGACGGACGCCAAGGCCCCGGCCATCGGCGGCAGCTACGGCGAAGTACCCACGGAGAACCTTTCTGACGATGAACATAAGGTGACGGGAGGACGGCTGACCCGTCTGAACGCGGACGGCACCGTGATGGAGGGGATGGGCTACGACTACACCTCCACCCCCAAGCCCCAGCCGGACGACGACGAGGACGACGATGATGATGACGTCCCGCCCCCGGTGCAGGAGAACGCCCCCGAACCCCTGCCCGGCGGCATGGTGGTGGGCGGCTTCTTTTCCAGCCGGGTCACCATCCAGCGGTGGGATTCTGCTTTGGCCATTATTGAGAGCACCGACCCCATGCCCGGCAGCTTAAAGGCCGGCGACGCCGGAGAGGTCCTCACCCCGGGGGGTGTGGTGCTTATTGAGAGCGCCGCTCCCCGCTCCACCGTCACCACCGACATCTCCAGTCTCCGGGAGGACGGCGTGGAGGACATCTTCTTCCGCTATGAGGACACCATGACCCACTATAGCGTGGACAAGATGGCCGACGCGGCGGGCGAGGACGCTGACGTGGAGCTGAAGCAGAACAGGGAGGACATCAGCCTCCGGCTGGACGGCGAAACGCGGGACGACCTGTCAGAGCGCTATCTGGAGTGGGTGCCGGTGCAGACGCCAGAGCCGCAGGAGTGGCTGATATTGACCCACGAACTCGCGAAAAAAAGGGACGACCGCCCGAGTTTGGATTGGTGGCTCGAGCCTGAGAGAGAGGAAACGGTAGAGCAAAAAACGAGTGAAGAGCTCAGACGTGAACTCGACGAATTACTGAAACAAGAGCGGGAGATGATGGACTTCCAACTCGCGAAAAAAAGGGACGACCGCCCGAGTTTGGATTGGTGGCTCGAGCCTGCGAGAGAGGAAACGCCGAGAATCGGGCTTGAGGAGTCCCTGAAACAGCTGGCTTCCCGATTTGAGGCCATCGCTCCCGAGGAGGATAAGAAGCCACTGCTCTTTCTGGTCTACCCCCCTCGCACGGAACCCAAAAAGTATACCAATCTGTTGGAGAGTGACCTGCGGAGCTATACCGACCGTGGTGACGACTGGGACGACCTGCCGGATACCCAGGGTGAGATAAAGCTCTGGATACCGGAGGACTTGGGGCAGCCCAAAGAAATAAGCATCTCAAAGGAGAGCCTGAGCCGCAGCGACGGCATTGCATGATACACAGAACGAAAGGAGATGTACGATGAGACTGAAGAGCGCACTCCGGCGGGGCGTGGCCGCCGCCGTCATCGCGGGCATCGTGGTGAGCTCCGGCATCCCGGCCTATGCGAAAACATGGAACATCGCCGACGGCGACATTACGGTCAAAGGTGCGAGCGATGAAAGCGGAAACTATAACAATGTCAAGCAGGGTGAAAAGGATTTCGAGAAGGATGAGGGGGAGACCGTCATCACCGGCGAGTCGGATAAGAACACCGTCACCATCGACACCTCCGAGGGCAACGTGGACGTCACCTTCGACGACCTGAAAATTGACGTCAGCGGCAAGACCGAGGTGGATGGCAGCAGCAAGACCGAGGTGGATGGCAGCGGTGACAGCCCAGTCGATGCGGGCAAAGCCGCCGTCACCGTGCAGGGTGACCACGATGCCGCCATCGAGCT
>NZ_JBBNIH010000022.1:0-4740 GCF_040094125.1 Faecalibacterium longum | reverse complement strand
CCGCCAGTGGCGGAAACAGGGAGTCGTTGTTGGGGCCGCGGCCAGCAAGACGCAAGCGGAGCGCAGCGGATGCTGGGTGCCGCAACCCGGGCAGTGGCACGCCGCAGGCGTGACGGAGAGGTTGAACACGTAGAGTATTGCTGAGTTTGTCATATATCATTGGTATTGTTTTAGAAAAAGTCTGGAGCTGATTACAAAAATGAAGTATGATTACAAGGCCGTGGAGGCCAAGTGGCAGAAGGTGTGGGAGGACGAAAAGACCTTCCACGTTGAGATCGACCACAAGAAGCCCAAGTTCTATGCACTGGTGGAGTTCCCGTATCCCTCGGGCGCGGGCCTGCACGTCGGCCATCCCCGCAGCTACACTGCGCTGGATGTCGTGAGCCGCAAGCGCCGCCAGAACGGTTATAACGTGCTCTACCCGATGGGCTGGGACGCTTTCGGCCTGCCCACCGAGAACTTCGCCATGAAGAACCACATCCATCCGGCCATCGTCACCAAGAAGAATGTTGACCACTTCCGGGAGCAGCTCAAGGCACTGGGCTTCTCCTTCGACTGGGACCGTGAGATCAACACCACCGACCCCGAGTATTATAAGTGGACCCAGTGGATCTTCCTGCAGCTGTACAAGAAGGGCCTCGCCTACAAGAAGGAAATGAACGTCAACTGGTGTACCGGCTGCAAGTGTGTGCTGGCAAACGAGGAAGTCGTCAACGGCGTCTGCGAGCGCTGCGGCAGCGAGGTCGTCCACCGCGTCAAGAGCCAGTGGATGCTGAAGATCACCGCCTACGCGGACAAGCTCATCGATGGTCTGGACGGTCTGGATTACATCGAGCGCGTTGCCACCCAGCAGAAGAACTGGATCGGCCGCAGCCACGGCGCAGAAGTCAACTTCGGCACCACCGCCGGCGACACCCTGACCGTCTACACCACCCGCTGCGACACCCTGTTCGGCGCTACCTACATGGTCGTCTCTCCCGAGCACGCCATGCTCAAGGAGTGGCTGGAAAAGGGCATCATCAAGAATGCCGACGCCGTCAAGGCTTATCAGGCCGAGGCTGCCCGCAAGAGCGACTTCGAGCGCAGTGAGCTGAACAAGGAAAAGACCGGCGTTCAGCTGGACGGCGTCATGGGCATCAACCCCGTCAACGACAAGGAGATCCCCATCTTCATCTCCGACTACGTTCTGGCTACCTATGGCACCGGTGCCATCATGGCCGTGCCTGCCCACGATACCCGCGACTGGGAGTTTGCCAAGAAGTTTGGCCTGCCCATCATCGAGGTCGTCAAGGGCAACACCCCCTCCAACCTCGACGAGGCTGCCTTCACCGACGTGGCCACCGGTACGCTGGTCAACTCCGGCTTCCTCGACGGCCTGTCTGTCACCGACGCCAAGAAAAAGATGATCGAGTGGCTGGAAGCCAACGGCAAGGGCCGGGATAAGGTCAACTACAAGCTCCGCGACTGGGTGTTCAGCCGTCAGCGCTACTGGGGCGAGCCTATCCCCATGGTCAAGTGCGAGAAGTGCGGCTGGCAGCCCCTGCCCGAGAGCAGCCTGCCTCTGACCCTGCCCGACATTACCGACTTTGAGCCGGGTCCCGACGGTGAGTCTCCGCTGGCCCGCCACACCGACTGGGTCAAGACCACCTGCCCCTGCTGCGGCGGCCCCGCGACCCGCGAGACCGACACCATGCCTCAGTGGGCCGGTTCTTCCTGGTACTTCCTGCGCTATATGGACCCCCACTGCAAGGACGCCCTTGCTTCCAAAGAGGCGCTGGAATACTGGTCTCCGGTGGACTGGTACAACGGCGGCATGGAGCATACTACCCTGCATCTGCTCTACAGCCGTTTCTGGCATAAGTTCCTGTACGACATCGGCGTCGTGCCTTCTCCGGAACCCTACCAGAAGCGCACCGCTCACGGCATGATCCTGGGCCTGAACCCCCACAGCTTCGTCAACCTGCCCGCTGAGGAGCAGGAGAAGCTGCTGAAGGAGTACGGCAGCCAGAAGGCCGCCGAGAAGGCTCTGGAAGAGAAGTACGGTGAGATGGCCCGCCACCCCATCGTCAAGATGTCCAAATCTCTGGGCAATGTCATCAACCCTGACGAGGTCGTGGACCAGTACGGTGCTGACACCATGCGTCTGTACGAGATGTTCATGGGTGACTTCGAGCAGGCCGCACCCTGGCAGACCTCTGCCATCGCCGGCTGCAACCGCTTCCTCGACCGCGTGTGGGCTCTGTCCGACAAGCTGGTGGAGGGCGAGGGCTATCGTCCCCAGCTGGAGACTCTGCTGCACCAGACCATCAAGAAGGTGGGCGCTGACATCGAGGGCCTGAAGATGAACACCGCCATTGCACAGCTCATGACTCTGGTCAACGCCCTGTACGACAACGGCGGCGCTACCAGGGCCGAGTTCGAGACCGTCGTCCAGCTGCTGAACCCGTTCGCTCCCCACATGACCGAGGAGCTGTGGGAGAAGCTGGGCCACAGCCACGACGAGCAGCTGGCCTACTACCCCTGGCCCAAGTACGAGGAGGCCAAGTGCGTTGAGAGCACGGTTGAGATCGCAGTACAGGTCAACGGCAAGGTCAAGGCCCGTCTGAAGGTGGCCGCAGACATCACCTCTGAGGACGCCATCGCCGCCGCAAAGGCTGACCCGGCTGTCGCCGAGGCTCTGTCCGGCAAGACCGTGGTCAAGGAGATCTACGTCAAGGGCCGTCTGGTCAATCTGGCCGTCAAGGGCTAAACCTCTCAGTCTGCTTTCGCAGCCAGCTCCCCTAAAAAGGGGAGCCAAAGAGGAGTATGCTTTTTCGAAAAGTTTCAAAAAAACTTTCTGAAAAAGGTTGACGAACGCATGAAAATGCGCTATACTGTCTACTGTTAGTTACCATGTAACAACGAAATTCCTGCCTCACGGTCCAAGGGAGGGAATAAGATGTCGGAAATTCGTGTTAAAGAGGGCGAGTCGCTGGAGAGCGCACTGCGTCGCTTCAAGCGTAGCACTGCCCGCAGCGGTGTGCTCGCAGAGGTCCGTAAGCGCGAGGCTTACGAGAAGCCGTCTGTTAAGCGCAAGAAGAAGTCCGAAGCAGCCCGCAAGCGTAAGTTCAAGTAATTAACTGCTTGGAATCGCATTGTTGCTTTAGATTTCAAACGCGTTGCTAACGCCGATGTAGGGGAGCCTGTATTGCAGGCTCCCCTATTTTCATTGCAGGGAGAAATACTATGCTCATCACCCCCGAATATGTGTTCAAGGATGTTACCCACATCACCCCGGAGTTTCTGGCGGGCAAGGGCATCCGCGCCCTCGTGCTGGACATCGACAACACCCTGACAGCTGACCGCAGCCAGGAGTTGCCGGACGAAGTGGCCGGGTGGCTGGCTCAGATGAAGGAAGCCGGCATCGGCCTCACCATCGTCTCCAACGGTGCGGAGAAGCGCGTCCGGCCCTTCGCCGAGAAACTGGGCCTCGCGTACCTCTACCGTTCCGCCAAGCCTCTGCCCTTCGCGCTGATGGTAGCCCGCCGCCGGATGGGCGTGAGGCGGAAACAGATGGCCATGGTGGGCGACCAGCTCTACGCCGACCGGATGGCGGCGGCCCTCTACGGCATCCCGGGCCTGATGGTCATTCCCCGCGGCCCCGACCTCGGCGCGCAGGTGGTACTCAAGCGCAAGTGGGAAAAGCGCCACTGGCAGAAGTATTATGACCGGGGAGGGAAGACACTGTGAGCGAGTGTGACTGGAAAATCCGGTTTGGCACTGCCGGCACCAGCGACAGCTTCGAGGCGAAGGGCTACAAGTCCAGCCTCGACATCCCCGCCTACACGGCAGAGATGGGACTGGACGCTTTCGAGTACCAGTGCGGCCACGGCGTCCGCCTCGGGGTGGACAAGGCCGGGAAGATGGCCGCAGACGCCGCAGAGCGGGGCATCCTGTTCAGCGTCCACGCACCTTATTATATCAGTATGTCCAGCCTCGAGGAAGAAAAGCGGCTGGGCAGCGTCCGCTATCTGCTCCAGAGTGCCGAGGTCTGCCGCGCGCTTGGCGGGCGGCGCATCATCTTCCACTCGGGCAGCTGCGGCAAACAGAGCCGCGAAGCCGCCCTTGAAAAGGCGCTGGACACCATGCGCCGTGCCGTGGAAGCGCTGGACGAAGCCGGTTACGGCGATATGACTCTCTGCCCGGAGACCATGGGCAAAATCGGCCAGCTGGGTACGCTGGACGAAGTATTGGCCCTCTGCGGGGTGGACAAGCGCATCACGCCCTGCATCGACTTCGGCCACCTGAACGCCCGGACCTTGGGCGGCATCCAGTCCAGGGCCGACTACGCCGCCATCCTTGACCGGATGGGTGAGGTGCTGGGCGACGAGCGCGCCCGGCGGTTCCACGTCCACTTCTCCCGCATCGAGTTCTCTGCCGGCGGCGAGAAGCGCCACTGGACCTTTGCTGAGACCCAGTTCGGCCCGGAGCCCCAGCCCCTGATGGAGCTGCTGGCAGAGCGCCGCCTCGAGCCGGTCGTCATCTGCGAGAGCGCCGGTACTCAGGCCGAGGACGCGCAGGCGATGCAGAGGATGTACGAGGCGGCGAGGGGGGAGCAACCTCTCCGTCAGCGCTGACGCGCTGCCACTGCCCGGGTTGCGGCACCCAGCATCCGCAGCGCTCCGCTTGCGTCTTGCTGGCCGCGGCCCCAACAGCGACTCCCTGTTTCCGCCACTGGCGGCGGTCGTCGTTGTTGCTCCT
>NZ_JBBNIH010000021.1:0-5706 GCF_040094125.1 Faecalibacterium longum | reverse complement strand
CAAATCTTCCCCATTTCGGGAGCTTTTGCAAATACTGTTTTATGGGAACTCTGCTACGGGGAACGCCCTGTTGTACACATCACTATCGTCTGTGGCTTTAATCGCAAGTTTTACAAGCAGTGCAATTCTCAACAACTTGTTTGCGATATGCAATTCACGGTTGTTGCCAACGAATCAAATCGTGAATTGCGATGGCAGGGTGCGTCCTATTCAGGGGCGCACCCTGTTTTTTTACTATGCTTCATCATTTTCTGCGCGCAGCATCCGGTATCCGACACCAACATGGGTCTGGATCAGATGCGGCGCATCCGGGTATCGTTCCAATTTTTTGCGCAGGGATGCCATGTAAACTCGCAAGGAAGCAATGTCATTTTCCTGCGTACTGCCCCATACTTTCTGCGTGAGGGAGGTATGCGTCAGCACTTTGCCCACATTATGCGCCAGCACACACAACAGTTTGTACTCGATGGGGGTCAAATGCAATTCATTCTCGCTCAGCCAGACGCAGCCTGCCGAGAAGTCGATCTTCAAAGGACCATTGACAAAAACCGGACTATTTATGCCGTCAGAAGCCAGCAGATTCAATCGGCGCTGCGTTACACGCAGTCTTGCCAGCAGCTCATCCACGGAAAACGGCTTTGTCAGATAATCGTCTGCGCCGTTGTCCAGTGCCTCGATCTTATCAGAATCTTCGCTCCGGGCACTCAGGACGATGATGGGCAGGTTCGACCATGTGCGGACGCTGCGGATGACCTCGATGCCGTCTATATCGGGCAGCCCAAGATCCAGCAGCATGATGTCCGGATTGTGGCTGGTAGTCATCATGATCGCCGTTTCCCCATTGGAAGCAGTCAGATATTTATAGCCGTGGGTTTTCAGGGTCGTTGTGATCAGACACCGTACAGGAACATCATCCTCTACGACCAGAATGGACGGCTTATTCATGAATATTCACCTCACTTTGCGGCAATGCAAAGGAAAAGACACTGCCATTGGGAATGTTGTCACGCAGGGTCAATGTTCCGCCGTGAGCAGTCAGAATCGCTCGGCAGAGGGGCAAACCCAGTCCAAGGCTGCGGTGGCTGTCTGCGATGCGGCTCTGCCCGGTATAAAACATCTCGAACACCTGTGCTTTTGCGCGATCCGGAATGCCGGGACCGTTATCTGCAACTTCCACTACGACCTGATGGTCTTTCCGGTAAGCCGAAATCTGAATGACCGAGCCCACAGGGGTGTATTTGATGGCGTTATCCACCAGATTGACAACGACCTGCATGATCAGCCGTGCATCCACATTGACCAAGAGGATCTCGTCCCCATACTGTGTTGTGATGGTGTGTTCGCAGCTTTTCCGGTTGACATGATGCAGTGCTTCTTCGATCATTTCGTCCATCAGCTGCGGCGAGATCTGCAGATTCATCCGCCCATCTTCAATGCGGGTGATGGAAAGCAGATTTTCCACCAGACCGATCAGCCATTGCGCATCGTCAAAAATATCGGTGCAGATCTTGTTCCGGGTCTCTGTATCCAGCGTTTCTCCGTTGGAAAGCAGATTGCTGGCATTGCCGGAAATGGATGTCAGCGGGGTGCGCAGGTCATGGGAGATCGTGCGCAACAGATTTGCCCGCAGCTCTTCATTTTTTGCCTGCACTGTTGCCTGCTCTTTTTCCAGTGCGTTTCTGCGGTTTTCGATGGCCAGCGCACCTTCGCCCAGAATGGAGAGCAGCACACTGTTTTCAAAGGCATCCAGCGGTTTTTCAGACAGGTCGATCCCAACCACTCCAAACACGCCGCCTCCGGTCCGAAGTGCAAGATAAAGTCCCTTTGCGTCCGGGTAGCTATCCGTGCCTGCGCCGGAACGCTTTTTGTTTGCAAATGTCCAATTTGCTGCATCACGTTCTTCCGGTGCAGAAAAGATGTTTTGCGCCGTTTCCCCGTCAACCGAAAAAATCTGTTCTGCCCCAAGACCTCCGTTTTGTTCCGGGTAAACGATCAGGCTCCGGTTCAGCAGCTTCATCAACTGGAACGCTGTCTGAGAGAGGATTTCTTCCTCACTTTTTGCTCTCTGTAAAAGCTGATTTGTGTCAAACAGTATTTTTGTCCGGAATGCTGCCTGCGCAGACATTTTTGCATGGTCTTTCAGCCGTGTCGTCAACGTACAGGTAATGATCGCAGAGGTCAGCATCAGGGCAAATGTGACCTGATAACCGGGGTCATACGCATGGAATGTCAGGCGCGGTTCCGTCAAGAAAAAATTGTATAGCGCAACACTGGCAATGGAGCCCAGCACACCGCAGGTGTAGCCGCTGGTACACAATGCGGTGAACAGCACCCCCAGCATATAGAGCATAATAATATTATAACGCGCAAAGTCCAGTTGCAAGAAAAAGAAGCCGATGAGCGTGATGCAGCTCAGGATGCCTGCGGTGATCAGCAGATCACAGACAGAGGGTAGAAGCGGACGGATGAACAGCTTCCGTCCTGAACCGTAGCCGTTCTCTGCAGAAGCATCCGGGATGATATAAATATCCAGATTGGGGGCAGTCAGCGTCAATTTTTCAGTCAGTGACGGTCCACTCCAGAAATGGCGGCGATGTACGCTGGAGCGCCCCAGTACGATTTTTGTAATGCCAGAGATCCGGGCAAACTCTGCGATCTGCTGCGGAATGTCATCTCCGTAGATCGTAGAAATGTCGGCACCTGCCTGCTCTGCCATACGAATGTGCTGCTGCAAACGCCGACAGTCTTCTTTTCCCATCTGATCCGAATCCGGAGTCCGGACATACAGAGCTGTAAAGGTCCCTCCAAACGCCTTTGCCATCGTTGCTGCCGTCCGCACGATCTTTGCATTGGAGGGAGAGGACGACAGACACGCCAGAATATGTTCAGTGGGTGGGTCGTTCTGATTCATAAAGATCACCTGCCTTGCCCACAGTATAGCACAATTTGATGGTCACGACCACCAGCCACGTCTTTTTCCTTCCTGTCGAATGATCTCCTTCCGCATGTGATCCAGCGCATCTGCTGCCCAAAAACCACTCAACATGACTCCAAGAACCATCAATAACAAAGCGACATCCATACGATCCGTCCTATCTTTTTAGAGCCGGAAACACTTCTGGATCGATGCGTATTTTCCCAAAACCAGCATACTTTCATCCCGGCACAGCTGCGTATCCGGCGTGATGTTCATATCGAGCTTTCCGTCTTTTTTCAGTGCAAGAATATTGATGTTATACTTTTTTCGGATATTGATCTCGCCAATCGTGCGATCCATCCATTCCGGCGGAATGGTCACTTCCATGATGGCGTGGTCGTCCTGCAGCTCGATATAATCCAGAATGTGTTCGGAGCTGTATCGGATCGCTGCCCACTTCGCCAGCTGCTTTTCCGGGTAGACCACTTCATCCGCACCGTTGCGCAGCAGAAACTTGGCTTGTACATCCCGCTCTGCACGCGAGACCACAAGCTTTGCACCCAGCTCCTTAAGCAGTGATGTCGTTTCCAGTGAACTTTGAAAATTGCCGCCGATGGTTACGATACACACATCAAAATTGCCGACACCAAGGGAGCGCAGAAAGTATTCGCTGGTACTGTCACCGATCTGTGCATTCGTCACATAGGAAAGCACGGCATTCACACGGTCTTCGTTGCTGTCGATTGCCATGACCTGATGACCCAGCTCATTCAGTTCCTGCGCAATATGGCGGCCAAAACGGCCAAGCCCAATCAAAAGAATCGATTTCATAGTTGCCTCCTTTATCCGATTGCGATCTTCTCCTGCGGCAGACGAGAGTTGGCAGGGCTGCTGCCAAATGCCGCATAGATCAACGTCAATCCGCCCACACGTCCCAAAAACATCAGTGCGATCAGCACCCCCTGCGAAAGGATCCCCAGTTGCGGCGTGATGCCCAATGTCAGACCCACCGTTGCCACAGCCGAAGCAGTTTCATACAAACAGACTGACATCGGCAGCTGCTCAGCCGCAGCAATGACAAAGGCTCCGAGGCAGAACAGCGTCAAATACATCCCTGCGATCGTGGCAGCATTCTTGACCGCGGAACCATCTATGCGCCGCCCGAAAAATTCGGCATCTTCTCTGCGGCGGAAGGTTGCCCACATATTGGCCAGCAGAACGGCAAATGTTGTGGTTTTCATGCCGCCTGCCGTAGAGCCGGGCGAACCGCCCAACAGCATCAGAACCACCATCAACGCCTGTGAAGCGCTGCCCATCGCAGCAAGATCAGCGGTGTTAAAGCCGGCAGTACGGGGTGTAACGGATTGGAACATCGACAATAAAATGCGCTGTCGGGCAGAGCCTGCCGTGAACTCGAAGCAATAAAAGTACAGCGTCGGCAGTACCAGAAGAAATGCTGTTGTAACAAGGATCACCTTGCTCTGCATCCGATAACGGTGAAAATCAAGGCGATATGTACAAATATCCTCCCATGTCAGAAAACCAAGGCCGCCAAAGACGATCAGGGCCGCGATCACTGTGGTAAGCAATGGGTCACCTGCATACCGTGTCAGCGAAACAAATTTTGCTTCCTCTGTTCCCAGCAGGTCAAACCCGGCATTGCAGAACGCCGAAATGGAATGAAACAGTGCGTACCAGATCCCGCGCAAACCATAATCGGTGCAAAATGTCGGCAGCAGCAGTGCCGCACCGGCCAATTCAAACAGGGCGGTGATCCGCAGAATAAAGCCTGTCAGCCGCACGATGCCGCCCATCTGTGGGGCAGCCGTAGCTTCCTGCATCGTGCTGCGCTGCTTGAGGGAGATCTTTCGCCCAGAAAGCAGCGCAAAGGCAGCGCCCACCGTAATGACACCCAATCCTCCGATCTGGATCAGAAGAAGAATTACGCTCTGCCCGAATGCCGACCAGTAGCTGCCGGTATCCTGAACCACAAGCCCGGTCACGCAAAGGGCAGAGGTGGAAGTAAACAGCGCCTCATGGAACGGTGTAACGCACCGCTGCTGTGCAGCAATCGGAAGCATCAGAAGCAACGCGCCCACCAGATCAACTGCCGCAAAACCTGCAATAATGACCTGAAAAGAAGAAAAACGGTGCTGCCTGTAACGAGGATATTGAATCATAAAAGCTCCTTTACCTATCCGTGTGCATAAAGATTAGCATGGAATAGATAAAGGAGCCGTAAAGAAAATTGTAGAAGTATAAAGATTCCATTAAAATTGATCGGCCAACACTAAAAAATGCCGGACATCACCAGCCAAAAAATGGTAATGTCCAGCATTTATTCAAATTTCTAACCCATGGCTCTCGGCCACATTCTTCAAATATTTCTCCGGGTCGCCATTCAGAATCAAATCCGCGTAGCCCAGCGGGTCATTGTAGATGAGATAATCCAACTCCGACCTCTGCGCCATGGTTACATCCAGCGCATCCTCGATCCCAGTGCAGTCAATGGAAATTTTTCTTTCATCCCGGAGCAGCAGCTCCACGCAGCCGGTGTCCATGTTGAAATGACAAAGCTCTTGCATCGTACTTCATGTTCGTATCCTCCTGAAATCATGTCGTAGCTTATATCGCCCAATCTATGATTTCGGATTTCATCTTCCACGGACGCCCATATTGAATTTTCCGAAGAAAACAAATAATCCGAACCCGTCTCCTATCGGAAACAAGTTCGGATTATTTTTGTTTGGTCCGAGTGGCGAGAATCGAACTCACGGCCTCTTGAACCC
>NZ_JBBNIH010000020.1:0-578 GCF_040094125.1 Faecalibacterium longum | reverse complement strand
CAGGAATATCTGCCCGCACCATCCAACATCCGTCTTGCGGACTTGATGAAAGAGCACAACATCAGCCAACCAGAACTTGCCAAGGAACTCGGCTGCTCCAAGAGCACTATCAGCCGTTTTATCAGTGGTGCGAAAGGAACCCTGACCCATGAGCAGGTGCTGAAGATCGCAAGGCTGTTCAACGTGTCCACGGATTTCCTGCTGGGAGAAACCAACATCCCCGACCGCAAAAATTACGACATTGCCGAACTGGGCTTGTCCGTAGAAGCTGCAAAGAACCTCTACACAGGGCGTGTCAATACAGAGGTGGTCAACCTGCTGTTGGAAAACGCCCGCTTTGCAGAGCTTACTTACCGCATATCGCAGTATTTTGATGATACTTTTGCGTCTGGTATCGCAGCACAGAACGCCATGCTCACGACATTGAGCACCCTGCTACGTACAAGGGTCAAGACCCCGGAAGCAGCCAAAGCCGCAAAGGACATCAGCCTTCGGAGAAAACCGGTGTACCAAGGCGACCTTGATGACATTGAGATGTACTTCATGGCAGCGGTCAAGGAAATCAAAAAGGGCATCGG
>NZ_JBBNIH010000019.1:0-558 GCF_040094125.1 Faecalibacterium longum | reverse complement strand
GACACCGAGGAACGCTCCACCTATCTCTACCGCGCCTACACCAAGTGGTGCGAGGATAATCTGGAATCGCCTGTTCCGCAAAAGAAGTTCAGCCAGTTCCTGCTGAAAAATGCAGGGAAGTATGGCCTGACCTTTTCCAAGCACATCGAGGGAAAGTACCGCGGCTTCCGGGGCGTATGCGTCCACCCCGCCTTTGCTGCGGCATAAAACACACGAAAAGTGAAAATCTCCCGCCCTACGCGCCCCAAATCAGTAGTTTCGACTTGTTATCGCTGTTTTCTTCAGGTGCGTGTCCGCCACTTCCGGGCGGATGCAGGGCGGCAACACGCCCTTCTGGGCGGGAAAGAAACCCGGATGCGCCCCAAAAGGGCGCGTCCATCCCAGCCATGCGCCCTGTAAAATCAACACAGAAAGGTACTTTTGTGTGGTTTGGGGCGCGTGGGGCGCGTAAATTCAAGTTCTCGCACTTTTTTGGGCTGCTGCTTCGGGTCAGGAGCGGCAGGCCCTTACATATTTACCGGCCCACAAGGGTGCAGCTCAACCGGAGCTGCACCGGGT
>NZ_JBBNIH010000018.1:0-1806 GCF_040094125.1 Faecalibacterium longum | reverse complement strand
TTGGCGGTGGAAAGTTCTTCTTTCAAGCGGCGGTTCTCCACGTCCATCATATAGCCGTGGTCGGCTTGCTTTTTCAGCTTGGAAAATTCTTCTTCGGTCAGCGAGTAGTTGCCGAGGAAGGTGCGCTTGCCGATATAATCCAGATCACGCGCATGAATGAGGGCTTCTTTCGTGAGCGTGGTCTTTTTCTGCACAGCGGCAAGTTCCTTCTCCTTTTTGGAGAGGGTCTGACTGGTTTTGGCAAGCGACTGCGCCTTTTGGTCGGCTTGGGCGGTCAGGGCGTCCAGCCGTTCCTGCTCTCGCTGGACTTTGAACTGGGTGACGGTCAGGTGTTCTTCGGTGCTGCCACGCTCACCGCGCTCTACATCCGTGTACCCGGCATTGCGCATATAGTTGAAGAAATCGTCTTGCAGGACACTGTACGACTTCTTCAAGACTGGCTTGCCGTTCTTTTGCAGGACAGGCTTTCCGGCATCGTCCAGCAGGGGCTTGGATGCCCACTTCTTGCTCCGGCTGACCTGCATGACAGTCTCCTTGACTGTGCCGACCAGTGCCTTGTCCTTGCAGCGTTTCGACCAGAGGATCTGCTTTTCCACCACAGGCACATAGACCACATGGAGATGATAGTGGTAGACTTCACGGCCTAATGCTTCGGTCATGGCACGGTTGATCTCATCGGCATGCATGACAGCCGAGAGGATATACTGTTCACCGCCTACGATTTGGATAGCAGCTTTGTAGGCATCTGCATAGAACTGCTTGGCGAACTCGTAGCCACCGTGATTGTCAAAATAGGCCGAGTTGACATCAAAGACAAGCTCACAGTAGTGGGTGGCATCCGGTTTCAGGCCGCGCGTGGAGATGGTTCCATCGGATTCCAGTTGGGAGAACAGGTCGGTGTAGCTGGCGGTTGGCTTTTTGAAGTGGATGTTCCATGCAGTGCGCTGGGGGATGATGTCGGGGTTCCGGTAGCTGTCCTTTTCGCGCTCGTTGTGCTGCTGAGTGTTGCCAACGGCCTTGTCCGAAACGGCGAGATTTCGAACACTGGTGCGGTCAATGCCATCATTTCTTGCCAAAGGGCATCCCTCCTTTCAAGGTTCATCGAGAGGTGACGGGGAACGGAGATGCACTTCTGCGGAAGTGTAATAACCCACTATGACACTTTCATCCCTATGGTCTGCAAAGTGTAGTGGGCTCTCCGAGGGGGAACGTCTCCTGCGGGAGAGTTACAATCAAGTTCGCACAATGCGAACTTGATTGCTCCGTACGCATCCGAAAAAATCGCGTACGGAGTTCAAATAACCTGTACGGTTCGTACGGTGTACGGAAACCCGAAATATAAACGATAACACGCCTTAATTTATCTCGATTTGCCGTACGGGTGCGTACAAGTACAGACCGTACAGGTTGTACGAACTTCTTCCGTGAAAAAATGCACTTTTTATGGACAGGGGTGGACAAGCGGCTCGATGCCCACAAAGCCCCGCACCCTGCGGCCACCGGGCAGGGCGATGTTATGTACTGCACCAGAGTCCCTAGCGTGGGAACTCTGGTGTTTTTTTGTTTCCTGCCTGAATATACGGAAAATTTTGCAGAAAGAGCAAAAAAGCGGCAAAACTGCAACGGAAAAGAAAAAAGCCCTTACCGGTTGCAGGGCTGCAACAGCAAGGGCGGAGAGAAAACCGTATATTGAACAAAACGGAAGAGCGTATTATAATGAGGAAAAAGCTCAAAAAGGAGGGCCGACCACATGGCACAGGAATATCTGCCCGCACCATCCAACATCCGTCTTGCGGACTTGATGAA
>NZ_JBBNIH010000017.1:0-571 GCF_040094125.1 Faecalibacterium longum | reverse complement strand
CTGGGCAATGTGTTCCACATCTGCCAGTTTGCCGAGGTCATGGAACGAAACCATGCAGACTTCTACCCGGAGATTCAAACACAGGACGAGCAGGCTGCATGGGAACTGGGCGGCAAAGGCTACCTTGCCATCCAGTCCTATGAGGATGGATGGGACTACACCATTTACCACAGCGATTATTCTGTGATGGACGGCGGGCAGCTGAATGCCCCGGAACTGACCATTCAGGAAGCCCGTGAGCAGATTCTGGAAGCACACCACATGGAAAAGGGCCGGCGGCTACTGCAGGACTACGATGCAGTCATGGATAAAGTTGCGGAAGCCGAGGAACTGAGTGCAGACCATCGCCCTTCCACACTGGAAAAGCTGGCAGAACTGGCAAGTGATACGTCTGCGCCAAAATCCTCTGCACATTCTGCACCGGAACTGTGAGGTGGACGATGCAGCAAAAATGGAACCAGAATTTTGACGGTGAACCCATGACAGACATCCCGCAGAAGTTTCTGAACGCAGGGTGCGATGTTTATATGGTGATGCAGCTGCGGCATGACGAAAAAATCCTCGATGAAAG
>NZ_JBBNIH010000016.1:0-1429 GCF_040094125.1 Faecalibacterium longum | reverse complement strand
AGTCCAGTTCTGCCCGCTGTGCCGGGGTGTTGCCGTACTCATCCTCGACGGCGATGCAGTCGATGGCAAGGGTGGTGTATGACGTTCGCAAACGTAGCAATGGCCAAACCCCTTTAGCATATAATATGATTGAGTGCTTTTAAATTTAAGCGCTTGAACTTACGTCCTTTTGTGGTATAATAAAGCTAGAGGATAGCGGCATTGACCAGCTATCGGTGGCGATGAAGCAGTGGACTGGTTCGGTATCAGCCGATTGTGGAGCCAGACCGTGGGTTGAGCGATAACCACAAGCCGAATAGATTCGATGAATCGAAAGAAAACGCTTAATAGGAGCCTTGCCTTTCGGCAGGGCTTCTATTTTTTTGAGGGAAGGTGAAAATGTGCAGGACGAACAGCAAGATATTTTGTATCGGGCAGCAGAAGTCTGGAAAGAACTGACTGAGTACCACTATGTTTTCACCTACGGCTATAAGGGCGAACTGCACGAGATCAAGCTGACATTTTCACCAGAGGACTTCCCTCACCTTGCTGGGTTCCACTACCTGAAAGACATCGCCTTGCCCCGGTATAGTCCACGCAAGACGGTTGATATGATTCTATCTGATAAGATCACCTACGACAAGGTAAAGAAGGGCACACTCTATCAGGAGTATGTGAAACCGCGTCTGCTGGCACTGGTGCGGTTGAAAGAAATACTGGAACAGGAGTTCGATTTGTTCTCCTATATGCCCCAGTTTTATCCGTTCGTGACCAAAATCAAAGCGGATTACCTGATTTCCAGCCGAATCGAACCAACTGCCTTTGTGTTCATTATCCGGGAATCTCCCTCCGGCAATGCGGTATGTGACTTTCTGTGTTGTTCTGCTTTTGAAGAAAGCGGCCGTGACTACCGTGCAAACCAACGTTCTCGAACGCTCCTGAAGAAAGAGCGTGTACGTATCGAAACGCAGGATACGGTGGTTCTGTATGACCGCTTGCCGAAAAATCTCGATTAACAAAACGATGCCCACTCACTCATGGAAAAACCATGGGCGGGTGGGTATCATTTTCTTTGCAAATAAAAGGGACATCTACAACACCGTGGTGCTGTCCAATGTCCCTTGCGACTGATTTTATCGCTGCCCGCCAACCTCAGGCCTTTACGTCCTGCATCCGATCGGATTTTAGGTGTCAGCCACACCAGCGGAGTGACGTCCGCTCTCCTGTTTATAGTATATTCGATTGGTACTCAAATGGCAATGGCCTTTCGAAGTAATCAATCTTCCAGTCTGCCATGGTCGCAGCCAAGCGACAGATAACGCTCTATCTCTCCACCCAGCACAAGCTGGGCGTACTCCAAGGGCTTGTTGTAGAGCAGCCAGTCCAGTTCTGCCCGCTGTGCCGGGGTGTTGCCGTACTCATCCTCGACGGCGATGCAGTCGATGGCAAG
>NZ_JBBNIH010000015.1:0-946 GCF_040094125.1 Faecalibacterium longum | reverse complement strand
GTTCCCGAGTGGCCAATGGGGACAGACTGTAAATCTGCTGCTTTTCAGCTTCGGTGGTTCGAATCCACCCGCGCCCACCAAACAAGAAAAATCCGAACCTATTTCCGATTGGAGAAGGGTTCGGATTTTTCGTTTTCTTTGGGTACAACAACGAAGGTTCCTGTGGACGGCGCAAAACTCCGATACCTTGTCATAGACCGTAAGCCAATAACAAGATTTGGAGGGTATGATTATGAAGTACGATGAAAGAGCCTGCAAGTTTAATATGGACACTGGCTGCGTGGAATTGCTGCTCCGGGATGGGAGAATGATCTCCATTGACTGCACCGGGGTCGAGGATGCACTGGACGTGACCGTGGCGCAGAGGTCAGAACTGGACTACCTCATCTACAATGACCCGCTGGGCTATGCGGACTTGATTTTGAATGGCGACCCAGAGGAATATTTGAAGAATGTAGCAGGGAGTCATGGGTTAGAAGATTAAGGGCAAAAAATAAGAGGTGTGCCCAACTGGACACACCTCGGTGAGATACATCTATATAAGGCAGGGCGTTCCCTTTACTGGGAGCGTCCTGCTGTTTTTATGCTGCAACAGGCAAGGCTTGTAGAGCTTCCTGCTCTTTCAGCCATTCCTCATATTCACGCTGGCCTTCCTCGCTGTTGAAAAACTCAACCATGGAGGGATAAAAGCAACGTGCAAGGGTCTTGATTGCTTCATCCGGGTAGCCGGATTTGTTTGACTTCTTCTTTTTGTTCAAATAGTATCCTCCGAAACTCAAAGTTCCATATCCTGACCACGCTTGCGGTTTTTCTGCGGCACATTCATGGTGCGCTCCTGCTTGGGAGCAAGAATCTTTTCCAGAAAACTGCGCACCAGTTCGGGCGCACGGTGGAGAGCATCCAGATAGGGTTTCACGTCGTACCACAGGTCGTGGTACTTGTTGCT
>NZ_JBBNIH010000014.1:0-538 GCF_040094125.1 Faecalibacterium longum | reverse complement strand
CATATACGAATATCCCGATATCCCCGCATTCAAGTTCTTCGCAGCGCTTCACCCATACAATCTGTCCGTTATGATAACGCGGCTCCATACTATCACCGCTAACGTATATCCCGAACTCGGCACCAGCCGGAACGCTACTGGCAGGCACTTGTATCTGCTGGAACATTTCACCCTCAAGAAAAGCTCCTAGACCTGCCGATACTGGCAACTCTGATACAGGCATCATTATGTAGTCGATTTCCGCGGGCTCTTCTGCGTCTGGCTGGTAGCGCCGGGATGCAATCAAGTCCATTTCGTACTCAGCGACTTTTTTTTGCCCGATGTCATTTAGAAGGGCGGGTTTCTGAAAGTTCTTTGTAAAGTAGGAAGGACCCTCCTTGATGTTCAATGCGTAGCAGATTGCAACTAGTTGATAGATGCTAGGAGTGGTATAGCCTTTTTCCCATTTGCTGATTCCTTTATCACTGACATCGACGCCATAGTGACGGAGAAGTTCAGAGAAAGCTACAAGTGAATAGCCATTCCTTTTTCGTGTGCC
>NZ_JBBNIH010000013.1:0-2172 GCF_040094125.1 Faecalibacterium longum | reverse complement strand
AGCAACAAGTACCACGACCTGTGGTACGACGTGAAACCCTATCTGGATGCTCTCCACCGTGCGCCCGAACTGGTGCGTGGCTTTCTGGAAAAGATTCTTGCCCCCAAGCAGGAGCACACCATGAATGTGCCGCAGCAAAACCGTAAGCGTGGGCAAGATGTAGAACTTTAAGCTGAATTTTTAGATGATATGACAATATAAGGAGCAACGCTTATGGATTTTGACCGTAATTCTATGACCGTCCCTGTGCAATCTTCCGATTATACGAAAAAGTTCTTGCAAAAGGGCTCGAATCCCACTACAATGGAAGTGGTCACTCAAACCAATGCCGTCAAGTCTCCGACTGACGGCCCGGCAACCACGAAACTGGTGTACACGGTGGAAGAGATCGCACGAATGCTGGCCATCAGCCTGCGCTCTGCTTACAATCTGTGCAACAGCACTACCGAATTCCGTGTCCTGCGAGTAGGCGGAAGCATCCGTGTGCCGAAGGACAGCTTCGATGCGTGGCTCTACCGGGCAGCTTGATAAGGAGGCAAACAGTATGGCATATATTACGAAGCGCGGCAACTCTTACAGCGTCCGCTACACCTACGAAGATGAGCACGGCAAGAGCTGCGACAAATGGGAGAGCTTTCCCACAAAAGAGGAGGCAACGAACCGAAAAAAGCAAATCGAGCATGAACTGGCCGCTGGCACTTTCCTGATTCCGTCCTCGGTAACGGTGGCAGAGTTCCTGATGGACTGGCTGCCGAAACAGTGCAGCAAGCACAAGTGGGCACCCAAAACCTACGAATCCAACCTTTCCACCATTCAGAATCTCATTATCCCCTATATCGGTAGCATGGAGATGCAGAAGCTCAAGCCCTACCACATGGAGAACCTCTACACGACCCTGAGCAAAACGCCCTGTGGTTCGTATATCGAGGGCAAGAAGCAGGAACTGACCGAAAAGCAGAAGCAGCGTTTCCTTTCCGGCACAACGATCCATGAGGTGCACCGGCTGCTGGGCACTGCCTTCCAGTATGCCGTAGAGTGGGGCATCCTTGTCAAAAGCCCTGTTCCCGTGGACAGCCCCAAGAAGTCTACGCAGGAGCGCACCATCTGGACGGTAGAGGAAATGAGGGCGGCTCTGGACAGCATGGAGGACCCCATCCTGCATCTGGCAGTCCACCTCACACTGGTGGGCGCACTGCGAGAGGGCGAGATCGTAGGTCTGACCCCGGAAGATCTCGATTTTGACGCAGCAGATGGCATCGGAACCTTCCGTATCAACAAGTCCATGCAGCGGGTGCGGAAAGAAGCCCTAAATCAAGTGGACGATGGCTGCATCATCAAGATATTCCCGGACAAGCTGGAGCGCAGCACCACTTCCCTCATCCTGAAAAGCACCAAAACCGCATCCTCCTGCCGTACCATCTTCATGACCTCTGCACTGAAAGAGGAATTGAAGAAGTGGCTGAATCAGTTGGCGGCAGACGAGATGAAAGACCCGGCACGCTACCATGATAGCGGAATGCTGTTCCGTCTACCCAATGGTCTGGCAGTGGAGCCGGTGCTGATCCGCAAGAAGTTCCTCAAATGGCAGGATGCCCACCCGGAATTCCCCCGCATTGTGTTCCACGGTCTGCGTCACTCCAGTGCCACCTATCAACTGATGATCTCCGGCGGCGATGTGAAGGCCGTTCAGGGCACCACAGGGCACGCCACGGCGGATATGCTGGTGAACACCTACGCTCATATCCAGCAGTCCTCTCGTGTAGAACTGGGCAGGAAATTTGAGGAAGGGTTCTATGCTAAACAGGAAAGCCCCAGCCCGCAGGCTGTACCCGCCGCAGGCGAACCGACCATCTCCATGACCGCTCTGCTGGAACTTCTGAAGGACGCAGACCCCGAAGTAAAGGCGCAGCTCCGTCTGGCTCTGCTGACCTGATGCAAAATTTACCACGCATTTCAAAGCAATTCCAGCCCATGCAGAGGATTCCCACGAAAACGCCGACCGTGCAAAAACCGTGCATTGACCGTGCAAGCCCCGATTTTTCGGGGTTACATAACAAAAAAGAACGTCAAATCTTACGATTTGACGTTCAATATCTGGTGCACCTCCAGGGACTCGAACCCTGGGCCCACTGATTAAGAGTCAGTTGCTCTACCAACTGAGCTAGAGGTGCA
>NZ_JBBNIH010000012.1:0-705 GCF_040094125.1 Faecalibacterium longum | reverse complement strand
TGTGGCTGCAATCTGTATACAGGCTTGTTGCCGTATAATGAAATAAGTGGGGGATTCAACAAGGGAGGATAAGAAAATTATGATGGAAAATAAGACCAAAATTGATCTGAAAAACAAGAGCGTTTTCATCACAGGTGTGGCTGGATTTATCGGCTCGAACCTTGCAAAGCGGCTGCTCTCCACAGTGGAGGGGGTCAAGATCGTTGGCCTGGATAATATGAATAATTATTATGATGTCCGGCTGAAAGAGGCTCGACTGAATGAACTGGAGCAGTTTGAAAATTTCAGTTTTGTAAAAGGTAATCTGGCAGACAAGTCTGTGATTGAAGCTATCTTTGAGCAGTATAAGCCGGAAATCGTGGTGAATCTCGGTGCGCAGGCTGGCGTTCGGTATTCCATTACAAATCCTGATGCCTATGTGGAAGCAAACCTAATTGGCTTCTATAACATTCTGGAAGCCTGCCGTCACTCTTACGATGAAGGACATACCCCGGTGGAACACCTGGTTTATGCGTCCAGTTCTTCGGTCTATGGCAGTAATAAAAAAGTGCCTTACAGTACGGATGATAAGGTGGATAACCCGGTATCTTTGTATGCGGCAACCAAGAAATCAAATGAACTGATGGCCCATGCCTACTCGAAGCTGTATAACATTCCTTCCACCGGTTTGAGATTCTTCACAGTATATGGCCCTGCTGGTCGCCC
>NZ_JBBNIH010000011.1:0-557 GCF_040094125.1 Faecalibacterium longum | reverse complement strand
GACACCGAGGAACGCTCCACCTATCTCTACCGCGCCTACACCAAGTGGTGCGAGGATAATCTGGAATCGCCTGTTCCTCAAAAGAAGTTCAGCCAGTTCCTACTGAAAAATGCAGGGAAGTATGGCCTGACCTTCTCCAAGCACATCGAGGGGAAGTACCGCGGCTTCCGGGGCGTATGCGTCCACCCCGCCTTTGCTGCGGCATAAAACACACGAAAAGTGAAATTCTCGCGCCCCACGCGCCCCAAAGCATTTGTTTTTACCTGTTATCGTTGTTTTCTCCGGGCGCGTGTCCGCCCTTTCGGGCGGATACAGGGCGGCAACACGCCCTTCGGGGCGGGAGAGAAGGCAAGATGCGCCCCAAAAGGGCGCGTGCATCCCAGCCATGCGCCCCATAAAATCAACACAGAAAGGTACTTTTGTGTGGTTTGGGGCGCGTAGGGCGCGTAAATTCAAGTTCTCGCACTTTTTTGGGCTGCCGCTTCGGGTCAGGAGCGGCAGGCCCTTACATATTTACCGGCCCACAAGGGTGCAGCTCAACCGGAGCTGCACCGGGT
>NZ_JBBNIH010000010.1:0-873 GCF_040094125.1 Faecalibacterium longum | reverse complement strand
GCCATCACCGTTCGGCAGGTGGGAGAGATGTACGGCATGGAGCCCGACCGCCATGGCATGGTGTGCTGTCCGTTCCACTCCGACAACCACCCCAGTATGATGCTGAACGAATCCTACTATTACTGTTTCGCTTGCGGGGCCAATGGAGATGCCATCGACCTCACCGCCAAGCTGTTCGACCTGAACCCCCGGCAAGCCGCCGAGAAGCTGATACACGACTTCGGGCTTGACCCGGATAAGCCGCCCGCCAATGCCATCGCTCTGCCGCCGCCCAAGCGTGGCCTGACAGACGAGCAGTGGGCAGACATCGCCTACTGCCTGCGGGTGCTGACCGATTATCTCGACCTGCTGCACGACTGGCGAGAGCGCTACAAGCCCACCACCCCGGAGGAGCCGCTGGACGAGCGGTTCGTGGAAGCTCTCCACATGACCGAGACCGTCGAGCACCTGACGGACTGCGTTGCTTTTGGGACGCCCCAGCAGAAGGCCGCTGCCGCTGCACGGCTGCTGTCCGGGTCGTACCTGCTGATGCTGGAGGAGCGCACCGACCGTCTTGCTCTGGCGAAGTGCGCCTAATAGTTTATTCACCCGAAGTGGTGGGTCTCACCGTGAGCCCCACCACTTCACTTTTCTAAAGGAGAACCACCCTATGAAGAAAAACATTTCCCGCAACCCCTTATGGCCGGACTGGTACAACGGCAAGAAAATTGACGAAGTCCAGTTTGGCCGTGCCTTTCTGGAACAGTGGCCGCTGAAATGCGTCAACGGAACGCTGTACACACTGGACGGCCCGGTAGAGGACGAGAGCGAGATCAAGCAGCGCATCTTGGAGAACATCGAGGAATATGTCACCTCCGGCCTGTCCAAAAAGGT
>NZ_JBBNIH010000009.1:0-803 GCF_040094125.1 Faecalibacterium longum | reverse complement strand
TAGTCCGCCTTGAAACGGAAGTAGCCCTCGGACTCCATGAAGTCGATGACATTGTTGCTGCTGCGCTTGATGGTGTCTACGTTGGCAGCGGCTCGTTCGCTGACCGTGAAACGGAAGTTGTTCTGTACCAGCCGGTGCAGTCCTTCCAGACACCAGAGCAGGATGCCCTCCAACTCAGCGCACATCTTCTCCACAAGGAAGGGGTCGTCTGTGCGGTCGGCAGGCTTGTCCTTGGTGGTCAGGATGAGTTGGCGGCGAAAGAAGCCATCCGAATGGTCGTACAACGAGGTCAGCGCGCCGTTGCCGAAGCAGAGGAACCGGGCGTAAATGTCCCTCTGGTAACTCTGGACACCTTTGCGCTCCAAGTCCAGTTTGGCCTCGGCGGTCACGATGGTCTTAATATAATTCGTTTTAGGCAGGGCATTCATGTCCATGTCATCGTCGATCATCAGCAGGCGGCGTTCCAGATCGGCACGGGCAAAGCGGTTGTTTTCCACTTTCTGGACGCTGCCGTTGCTGGCGGCATCCCCCATGAGCCGCTTGAGCACCAGCCCGATGCGGGACTTGCCCTCGCCGCCCTTGCCGACAATGAGCATCATCTTCTGCCCTTTGGTGCTGGGAATGAGGCAGTAGCCCAGATATTCCTGCAAGGTGGGGAGGTCGGCATCGTCCAGCAGCTCGTGCAGAAAGGTCAGCCAGCGTTCCGGGCTGGGTGCTTTGGGGTCGTACTTCACAGGCAGGCGGTTCTGGCAGAACAGGCGGCTCTCCTGAAAAGAGCCGTCCGGCAGATGGTACACGCCGTT
>NZ_JBBNIH010000008.1:0-655 GCF_040094125.1 Faecalibacterium longum | reverse complement strand
GGGTTCAAGAGGCCGTGAGTTCGATTCTCGCCACTCGGACCAAACAAAAATAATCCGAACTTGTTTCCGATAGGAGATGGGTTCGGATTATTTGTTTTCTTCGGAAAGTTCAATGCAGGTGTCCGTGGAAGATGAAATCCGAAATCATAGATTGACCGACATAAGCCACAACATGATTTTAGGAGGACATGAACATGAAGTACGATGCAAAAGCTTGCAAATTCAACATGGACACCGGATGCGTGGAGCTGCTGCTCCAGAATGGGAGAATGATCTCCATCGACTGCACCGGGGTCGAGGATGCACTGGACGTGACCATGGCGCAGAGGTCAGAACTGGACTATCTCATCTATAATGACCCTCTGGCGTATGCAGATTTGATTCTGAATGGCGACCCGGAGGAATATTTGAAGAATGTGGCTGGAAGCCATGGGTTAGAAGATTAAGGGCAAAACAAAAAACAGGGTGCGTCCCTGAATAGGACGCACCCTGCCAAAGACCACAGACGATAACGATATGTACAACAGGGCGTTCCCCGTAGCAGAGTTCCCATAAAACAGTATTTGCAAAAGTTCCCTAAATGGGGAAGATTTGGCGTGACTTCGGTCACGCCTTTTCTTTTGCTTCCAGTTCATCCAGAGGGATGTACCCCAGC
>NZ_JBBNIH010000007.1:0-578 GCF_040094125.1 Faecalibacterium longum | reverse complement strand
CAGGAATATCTGCCCGCACCATCCAACATCCGTCTTGCGGACTTGATGAAAGAGCACAACATCAGCCAACCAGAACTCGCCAAGGAGATCGGCTGCTCCAAGAGCACCATCAACCGTTTTATCAGTGGCGCAAAAGGAACCCTGACCCATGAGCAGGTGCTGAAGATTGCAAGGCTGTTCAACGTGTCTACGGATTTTCTGCTGGGAGAAACCAACATCCCCGACCGCAAGAACTACGACATTGCCGAACTTGGCCTGTCCGTAGAAGCCGCAAAGAGCCTCTACACAGGGCGTGTCAATACAGAGGTGGTCAATCTGCTGCTGGAAAACGCCCGCTTTGCAGAGCTTACTTACCGCATAGCGCAGTATTTTGACGATACTTTTGCATCCGGCATCGCAGCACAGAATGCCATGCTCACGACATTGAGCACCCTGCTGCGTACAAGGGTCAAGACTCCAGAAGCAGCCAAAGCCGCAAAGGACATCGGCCTTCGGAGAAAGCCGGTGTACCAAGGCGACCTTGATGACATTGAGATGTACTTCATGGCAGCGGTCAAGGAAATCAAAAAGGGCATCGG
>NZ_JBBNIH010000006.1:0-803 GCF_040094125.1 Faecalibacterium longum | reverse complement strand
TAGTCCGCCTTGAAACGGAAGTAGCCCTCGGACTCCATGAAGTCGATGACATTGTTGCTGCTGCGCTTGATGGTGTCCACGTTGGCAGCGGCTCGTTCGCTGACCGTGAAACGGAAATCGTTCTGTACCAGCCGGTGCAGTCCTTCCAGACACCAGAGCAGGATGCCTTCCAACTCGGCGCACATCTTCTCCACAAGGAAAGGGTCATCCGTGCGGTCAGCAGGCTTGTCCTTGGTGGTCAGGATGAGCTGACGGCGGAAGAAGCCGTCCGAATGGTCGTACAGCGAAGTCAGCGCACCGTTGCCAAAGCAGAGGAACCGGGCGTAAATGTCCCGCTGGTAGCTCTGGACACCTTTGCGCTCCAAGTCCAGCTTGGCTTCGGCGGTCACGATGGTCTTAATATAATTCGTCTTGGGCAGGGCGTTCATATCCATATCATCGTCGATCATCAGCAGGCGGCGTTCCAGATCGGCACGGGCAAAGCGGTTGTTCTCCACTTTCTGGACGCTGCCGTTGCTGGCGGCATCTCCCATGAGCCGTTTCAGTACCAGCCCGATGCGAGATTTGCCCTCGCCGCCCTTGCCGACAATGAGCATCATCTTCTGCCCCTTGGTGCTGGGGATCAGGCAGTAGCCCAGATACTCCTGCAAGGTGGGAATGTCAGCATCGTCCAGCAGTTCGTGCAGAAAGGTTAGCCAGCGATCCGGGCTGGCGGCTTTGGGGTCATACTTCACAGGCAGGCGGTTCTGGCAGAACAGGCGGCTCTCCTGAAAAGAGCCGTCCGGCAGATGGTACACGCCGTT
>NZ_JBBNIH010000005.1:0-553 GCF_040094125.1 Faecalibacterium longum | reverse complement strand
TGTTTTCCTTGGGCTGTTCCTCGCCGGATGCCGCCGCTTCTTCTGCGGCTTTCTTGGCTTCTTCCTCGGCTTTCAGCTTGTCCTGTTCTGCTGCTTCCTTTTCAGCGGTATAAGCATCCGCATCTTCTTCCTCCATCAGCGCCAAAAGGTCGGCTTCGTCCACAAGGTTCATAAAGTGAACGGTCTGCTGCCCCTTGGCGTTGCGGTCGATGACCAGATAGAAGGTGGCACCCGACTTCGACACCAGCGTAATAAACTGCTGTCCGCTGCCATCGGAATAGTCGGTGTGGTAATCGTCCACCAGCGTCAGATTGCCCTCCGGGGTCAGGGCACCAGAGGTTTCGTCCGTGACGGTTACAACATCTTCCTCCACCACTTCCGGCAGAACAGGCTGCTCCACGGGGGCGGCTTCGCCCTCAAAGGCAAAAGCGGGAGCTGCCATGCCAGCGCACAGTGCCGCCGATACCAACAGCGCACCCAGTTTCTTAATCTTCATCTGCATCGACCTCCTTCTCGAAAGTTGCACCCACGGCAGACAGCGCAGCCGGGTTCG
>NZ_JBBNIH010000004.1:0-882 GCF_040094125.1 Faecalibacterium longum | reverse complement strand
TGCTGCTATAGCTCAGTTGGTAGAGCGCATCCTTGGTAAGGATGAGGTCTCCAGTTCGAATCTGGATAGCAGCTCCAGCTCAGAACATCTTGAGGTTGAAAAACTTCAGGGTGTTTTTTTGTTGTAATTTGTGATTTTGCCTACCTGGGTTGATTTTTTGCGCTGAATGAAGTATACTATCTCTATAATCCAGACGGGATTTAACCAATTATTATTTACGAGAACTATTTCCTCCAATAGATAAACCGCGCCGCAGGTTCGAACATTACCTGTGGCGCGGTTTTTGTTTTTGGCAGAGCGCTCTGCCGGGGAGAACCTCTCAGTCAAAGCCTGTCGGCTTTGCCAGCTCCCCTGATAGGGGAGCCCTTGGCAGGCTGGGTCACTTTGAGCTGACTGCCAAAAGTCCAATATGGCGCAAAAGTGCGGGCTCCGCTGCAGAGGTTAGCTGCTTCTGGACAGCGCACCTTGTCAAGCTGCCGCGGCTCTCTGTAGCGGAGCACTACAGTCCACGAAATAAATAAGCTTTACTCGTTCAGGGGAAACTTGGCCGACATGCCAAAGCCTCCCCTCGTTAGGAGCAACGGCGACGACCGCCGCCAGCGGCGGAAACAGGGAGGAGCTGTTGGGGCCGCGGCCAGCAGGATGCGAGCGACAGCGAAGCAGACGCTGGGAGCCGCAACCCGGGCAGTGGCACGCCGCAGGCGTGACGGAGAGGTTCTATCATGGGCCGGTGCTCGACAGTTGCAACTGTCGATGCAAACAAAAAACCACCTGAATCTCAAGGATTCAAGTGGTTTTCTCTCGATGGAGCTGCTATCCAGATTCGAACTGGAGACCTCATCCTTACCAAGGATGCGCTCTACCAACTGAGCTATAGCAGCA
>NZ_JBBNIH010000003.1:0-518 GCF_040094125.1 Faecalibacterium longum | reverse complement strand
CTGCTCTCTCCTTTGATCGTGTGGAACAATACACTTGTTGACGGTCACAATCGTTATGCGATTCTTCAGAAGCATCCTGAGATTTATTTTTCCACCATGCCGCTCCGATTTGAGAACCGCGAAGAAGCCGTTGCGTGGATCTGCCGGAATCAGTTGGGACGGCGAAACCTGAGTCCTGAACAGAAACGCTATCTGCTTGGGAAGCAGTACGAAGCCGAGAAGAAAGCTGCAAAAATCTTTCGGGGTAATCAGTACACTTTAGCAAAGAAAAGTGGTGGTGATCACGGTGATAACCACCACTCTGGAAAGAAAACCTGTGACCGGATCGCAGAGGAAAACGGTGTCAGCCGTGCCTCCGTTCTTCGTGCCAGCCACTATACACGAGGCATCGACATCGCAGATAATCTCTCTCCCGGCATCAAGCAGAAAGTCTTTTCCGGCGAAGTGAAGTTCACCAACGAAGAAATGTCCAAGCTTGTGCAGGCAAGTGTCGAGCATCGTTCAGATGTCCTTGCTCA
>NZ_JBBNIH010000002.1:0-616 GCF_040094125.1 Faecalibacterium longum | reverse complement strand
CATCCCACAGACGGTCTTTCTGAGAGAACAAGTCCGAGATGGCAGCATCATTTCCATCTACAAGGTTCAGATTAAAATGAGCATATCCCAGTTGAACTGCACCGCCCACGATCAGTTGGAGGACTGCCCACAGAACAATGCCGGCAAGCAGAACAGCAAGCAGCCGACCGCCGTTGGGCTGGGAGAACAGTTCAAAATGGATGTCCTTTGCCTGATTGGAATTGGATACGGCACTGTTGGAACTGCTCACAATGGTAGCACCGAGCGCACTGGCGGCAATACCTGTCAAAACAGCAGTTTTCCATTTTCCGCGCAGGGCATCGAGAGCGAGCATACGATAGTCGGCAGATACTTTCATAAAAGCAACCTCCTGTCTGAAAACGGCAAGGATTTGTGAAATAGGAAGATGATATGCCACTTTAATTTAGATACGTTTGAAAAGCTGAAAAAATTGCAGCATGAATGAAAAAGAGGCTGTTACACCGGTTTTATCCTTGTGCAACAGCCCCTTCCTTTACTTCAGCAGCTTGTCCAGTTCATCATATTGCATTACTGGAGCTTTGCAAGGATTTCTTCAGCCGTCATACCGCTGGCAAGCAGCTTCTTCAGCACATCT
>NZ_JBBNIH010000001.1:0-1193 GCF_040094125.1 Faecalibacterium longum | reverse complement strand
AGCCGGGTACTCCGTAACCAATCCTGACAGGCAGTTGCCGTGTCATTTTTCGAAAACTGTTTTACGGATACCCAGCAGTCGGGAACGCTCTGTTTCTCTTTGCTGGGGAGCATGATGAGTCTGTTCCGCCTGCCATGCAGCAAATTCTCTTTGCCCTTCCTCGCTGTTCCAACAGGCAAGGATGGCCGGGTAGAATGCCCGTGCCAAACGGTCAATGACTTCATCGGGGTAAGGGAAAGTGTTTGTGGACTTTTTCTTTTTGTTCAAACGCACGCTCGTTTGACTGTCCCACCGTGGCAAAGTCGGGCGAGAAAATCAAAGTTCCAATTCTTATCAGGCGCAAGGGCGCGGATATTTTCCGCCCTGCACTTGTGGCTGGTGGCTCGTTGATGGCTTACAAGTGCCTGTCGTTATGCGATTTCTTTATCGTTCAGCATTTCTTCATACTGTGCCATATACGCTTTGTGCTGCTTGAGGATTTTTAGCGTTTCAGTTTTGGCGTAGGAATCGTCCGGCAGCTTAGGCAAGTATCTCATCAAAAAATCAAAGTCCTGTTGAATCCGCCGGACGGCGACTTCCAGCGCAGAGTAGTTGATTCCAGAGTAGTGTGAGTAGCTCGACTGCGAAGCCAAACGATCTTCCGGGTACAGAATCTCATGCACGATCTGTTCACGGTTCACATAGGCTGCTTTGGCAAGGCGGTGAATATCGGCATCACGGACTTTGAACTGCCCGGACAGGGTTTTCTCCTGCATACCGGGCACCATCTGTTCCATGATCTCTACGCCGTGCATGAACTTTTCAGGACGGGCAACGTAGGATTCGCTGACATTGTTCCGCTCTGCAATCTGCTTGCGGATGCTTGCTTCTGCAGAGGTGGGAGGAATTGTGTCAATTTGACACAATTCCTCCGGGGCGGTTTTCTTGGCAGCAGCCGTGTGCTGGTTGTTGCCGTTTCCGCCGGGCTTTCGATGCTCCATACTGTACTGTTTTCCAATGAGGAACTTCTTCTGCTCCGGTGTGAGGTTGCGCCGCCCCAGCTGATTCTTGCAGATCCAAGCGAGAGCTTCCTCACGATTTGCAAAGCGGAGCGGCATGGTAGAAAAGTAGATTTCGGGATGCTTCTGAAGAATCGCATAACGATTGTGACCGTCAACAAGTGTATTGTTCCACACGATCAAAGGAGAGAGCAG